>DMRT01000174.1 GCA_003455235.1 Chitinophagaceae bacterium | reverse complement strand
CCTACCAATGGCAGGAAAGCACAACAGGTTGCGGTGGTCCATGGACGAATATAGCCAACGGTGGTGTTTATGCCGGGGCAACCACAGCAACGCTGACCATTACCGGGGCTCCGGCCACGATGAATGGCTATGGATACCGCTGTATCATTTCCGGTACCTGTACACCGGCAGCCACAACGAATTGCGGACAACTGACCGTGAATACGCCGGTGAACATCACCACACAACCGGCTAACTCAACGGTATGTGCCGGAACCAATACTTCATTCAGTGTGGCAGTTACAGGAACAGCCCCCACATATCAATGGCAGGAAAGCACCAATGGCGGCGGAACATGGAATAATATCACCAACGCGGGTGTTTACAGCGGTGCTACCACCAATACGCTGACGCTTACCGGCGTTACTGCGGGTATGAACAGCTATCAATACCGTTGTGTTGTTTCCGGAGCTACCGCCTGTGCGGCTCTTAACTCTGGAAGCGCCACCCTGCTGGTTAACACGGCTCCTTCTATTACCACTCAGCCAGCAGCAGGTGCTGCCGTTTGTGCCGGCCAGGTTAAGTCATATAATGTTGCGGCAACCGGTACGGGGCTTACCTACCAGTGGCAGGAAAGTACCAACGGTGGCGGCACATGGACGGCCATCATCAATGGAGGTGTTTATGGCGGTGCAGCTACTGCTACATTAACACTCACAGGAGTTACGGTTGGTATGAATAATTACCAGTACCGTTGCATCATCGGTGGAACCTGTACGCCTGCGGCTACAAGCGCAGCGGTAACACTCACAGTGAATACTCCAATCAATGTTACTACGGCACCGGCTGATGCAACCATATGCGCCACCGGCACCACCAGCTTCAGTGTAGCAGCAACGGGCACCACCCCAACTTACCAATGGCAGGAAAGTACTAATGGCGGCACCACCTGGAATAATCTCGCCAACGGCGGTATTTACGGTGGAGCTAGCACCACCACCTTAACCCTCACCGGCGTTACATCCGGCATGAACGGTTACAGGTACCGTGCAGTAGTTACCGGCACCGCCGCCTGCGGAAGTGTGAACTCTGCAAGTGCACTGCTTACAGTGAGTCCGCAACCGCTTGTTACTTTAACAGCATCGCCTTATACCAGGTTATTGCCAGGTAAAACAACCACCATTACTGCTACTGTTAACCCGGTACTTCCTTTTACAGCAGTATGGACATTGAACGGCAATACCATCTCGGCACCGGGCAATAGCTACATCGCTGATGTGAACCACCTGGGAACCTACACCGTGATTGCCACCATTGGCACTTGTACTTCGCTGCCGGCATCCATCACCATTGCCGATTCTGTCAGCACCAAACTGTGGATATATCCAAGTCCGAATGACGGCGTATTCACTGTATCCTATTATACACCGGGCGCTTCATCTACCAACCGCGTGGTTCAGAAGCTCACGATCTATGATACCGAAGGACGGCTGGTATACAGGAAAGACCTTACCATCACCCAGCCATACAACCTGGAAAAAGTTGACATGCGCAGGAATGTGGGAGGTTTGTACTACGTGGTGCTGAGGGATGCCAATGGCAAGAAGATCAAGACAGGAGAAGTAGTGATACGATAAACGGATTCCTTACTATTATTCAACTCCCGGTTTCATGAGCCGGGAGTTTTTTATTTAACGGGCGAGCCGCTTACAAAGCGGTTACCCCGTAGATAAAAGCGGTAGGGATAGTGTGCCGCAGCGCCGGCACTTTCAACACCGATCCGTTTGCTGGCACCGATGTGCTCATGGCCGGCAACCCAGCCGTCTTCGGCAATGTATATTTCCATTCCGCGGAGATCGGTGCCGGAATGCGTTTTGGAAATGCCCAGCGCTTTGGCGGCATTGCCGGGCCCGCGGGTGAGTGTATAATCAATCTTTTTTTTGCCGGTGCGCTTCAGCATCACTTCAATTCCTTCCAGTGGCTCCAGTGCCCGGATGAGTACTGCATCGGGGATGTTTTTTTTATTGGTAACCACGTTAAACAGGTGGTGCATGCCATAACAAATGTAAACATAGGCAATGCCGGCACGTGCATACATGTGTTCATTGCGGGCGGTGCGTTTACCGCCGAATGAATGGGATGCCTTGTCTGTAAGTCCGATATAGGCCTCCGTTTCCACGATCCTTCCCGATGTGGTTTTCCCGTTCAGTTTGGTCACAATGATTTTACCAATAAGTTCCTGTGCAATGAGGATCACATCGGCTCGCTGGTAAAATTGAAGCGGCAGTTTCTTCATTATTGTTAACTTTAAAGCTAAAATACGGATTAGGCCAATAGCCAAATGAAATAAACATGCTCAAAGAAATCATTACTTCTGTTCAGGCATATTTCCAGGCGCATCGTTTTATCATCAAACACCGGTTGTGGAAATGGATTCTCATACCGGGGCTGATCTATACCCTGCTGTTCTGCCTTGGCTTTATCCTGTTTGCCAAATCGAGCAATGCGGCCATCGAATACATGCTGCTGAAAAGCGGGGTGAAGGAATGGATGGAGAAAATGCAGAGCGGCTGGCTCAGTTTCCTGCTCATCTTCGGGCAGGTGGTGCTGAACCTTATCTTCTTTCTTTTTTATTTTTCCCTGTTCAAATATATTTTCCTCATCATCGGCTCTCCGCTTTTTGCTTACCTCAGTGAAAAAACAGAATCCATCATTGAAGGAAAGGATTTCCCGTTCAGTTTTTCTCAATTAATGAAGGACATGGTACGGGGCATCCGCCTGGCGCTCCGAAACATGCTCTGGCAAACAGTGTATACCATCTCCATCCTCATCCTTTGTTTTGTGCCCGTGCTGGGGTGGATTACGCCGCTGCTTGCCCTGCTGGTGGAATGTTATTACCTTGGATTTTCGATGCTGGATTACAGTTGCGAACGGAATAAACTTTCCACTGCTCAAAGCATCCTGTTTATCGGAGAACACAAAGGCCTCGCCATCGGCAATGGAATGGTGTTTTACATGATGCACATGATCCCCTTCCTGGGCTGGGTACTGGCACCCAGTTATGCGGTGATTGCTGCCACCATCAGTTTATACAATGCAAAGAACTCCGGTAATACTCCCCCGGGGAAAATTGATTTATGAATAACACCCCATTTGTTTACCTGGTTCCGTCAGTGCTGCACGATGCGGCGGCACAAACCATCCCAGCCTATATCATTGATGCGGTAAAAGACTGCCAGGTGATATTTGCTGAAAACGAACGCACCGCCCGTCGCTTTTTAAAAAGCATCTGGAAAGAGATCGTGATCGATAGTTATGAATGGTTTGCCATTCACAAAGCAGAACATGATCTGCTGGAGGCTTTTCGCCAAAAGATCCGGGAAGGGAAAAATATTGCCATCATCAGCGAAGCCGGCTGCCCGGGTATTGCCGATCCGGGACAGGTATTGATTGCCGCTGCACAGGAAATGAACGTAACGGTAAAACCGCTGGTGGGACCCAGCTCCATCTTACTGGCATTGATGGCCAGCGGCATGAACGGGCAGCAGTTTGAATTTGTGGGTTACCTGCCTATTGATGCGGTGGAAAGAAACAAAGCAATAGGGGCCCTGGAATCTGCTTCGCAGAAAAAAAACAGCACACAGATTTTTATTGAAACCCCGTACCGCAATAACCAGTTACTGGAAACCATATTGAAGCTCTGTAAGCCTTCCACCCGGCTTTGCATTGCTGCCGAACTCACGTCCCCGGATGAATTTGTACGAACGAAGACCATTGCAGCATGGAAGAAAGAGAAGATGGATCTTCACAAAAAGCCGGTGATCTTTTTACTGCATGGATAATATTACGGCGTGGGCATTTTCTCCATTTTATACACAAAGTATTTGGTATCTCCCCGGAAAAAGATTTTTGTGTAGTACTCCCTGTAATACAGTTTTACGGCAATGCGCTGGTCGAGATTGGTGATCTGGCTGGCCACACTGTCGTCGGCAACCGAAAAGGCCCATTCTTCATTGGGAGTGGATGTATTGCCGATATTGACAAAACCTGTTTTCAATATTCCTTCATTGGTTTTGAACAGGTACCCTTTGTTGGAGAATTTATAAATATACCCGATGCGGTCACCCTTGCTGTATACCAGCACTGCACCCAGTAAATAAACAACCGCCATATAAAGCACAATG
>DMRT01000213.1 GCA_003455235.1 Chitinophagaceae bacterium | reverse complement strand
CAAGGATCAATCCCGAAAACCGGGTGGCTTATTACATCTCCATCACCGATAATTCCGGCGCCGAAAACCGTACCCGGTTGCGCATGGCCATGCCCGCAGGCATTACGCTTAATACGGAAATGACGGCAGACAGTATTACCTATACGCTCGTTTCTTATTCTGCAACCGGCGCCGTATTGCCCGAATATAAAATTGAAGCCCTGGTAAATGGGGAGCCGGTTTATGATGCCGCTATTAACTTCCAGAATGGATTAAGCGCCATTTCTGAGCGGTTGAAACGTTCCGATTTCACTCCCGGGTTCATCGTATTCCGGGTTACCGACAAATCCGGCAGGATCTACACCCAGCGTGTTTTATACAATGCCGATAAACGGGCACAGACAAGCAGCATCCGGATCATTGACACCGTTAATAAAAAGGAAGCTACCATTGAACTGCCAGCTTATATAAATGGCAGGGCTTATATCAACATGGCCCTGGGCGATCTGAATGCCCGCGACAACAGTGACCCGGTATTCCTGGAAAATACCGATAACAATATCTCATTCAATGATCAGCTGATTGCAGCGGCCGACAGCCCCGGTTCCTTTTATTCTCCTGATGAACGCTCCAATCACTACCTGTCGTTATCGGGCACACTGGTGGATGCCGAAAACAAACCCGTTAAAAACAAGCTGGTAACCCTGGTGCTGGTGCATAAGAACCTGAAAAAAGAATTTCTTTCTGCAAAAACAGATAAAGAAGGTCATTTAAAAATCGATAACCTTGTATTCTACGATTCTGCCACCGTTTATTACCAGTTGGCAGATAAATCGAGTGAAAAAAATGATGTTCACCTCGACCTGAAGGTTACGCCTTCCCCGGGCTTTGCAGACAATACCCTACCCGTTGTTCTGTTGGTTTGTGCCAATGAGACCGCCCTGGCTGCAAATGCTGGTTCTAACGCATCCATCGGCCGGCGGGATGAAAAAACCCTGCAGCAGGTGGTGGTAAGTGCGGAGAAGGAAAAAACAGAAACGGAGAAATTCGTCGCCAGATATGTATCGGGTCAACTCGATAGACAGCAAGGAGCCACCAATGAGTATGACTTCATAAAAAACCCGCCGGTGGTGGATAATATTTCGCTTGTTGAATTTATCAAAGGACGCTTTGCCGGCATCAAGGTGCTGGTTTCTGCAACCACCGGAACCCCGGAATTAACCGGAACATTTGGCGGAACCGTGGGAGTATACTTAAACGACCTGGAGCTTCGGGAAGCCGCCTATGGGGCCATTGCCAATTTAACCATAAAAGATGTGGCATTGGTGCGTTATTACAGCATGGGATTCAAACCCAGGATGATCCAGGGAGATATACTCAGGGATATAAAAGCCGCCAATGCCGGCGATCTGATGATTTACACCCGGAAAGATTTTGTTGCCGATGAAAAAACCAAGGGCCTGCCCAAAACAACCGTAACCGGGTACGACCTGGAAAAACCTGTGCCCGTTTCCGGGGCAGCTGACAATAGCCTGCAATCTGTTTTCTGGCAGGCAGGCTGGGAAGTGGGCGCCAGTCAAACGATTTACGTAAACCTGCCGGCGGGCCGGCCGGCTACCAATGCAACCCTGGTTATTGAAGGCATCAATAACCTGATGGCGCCGTACCGGTTTACGCAAAAACTTGTTTTTAACTGATCCATATCAGCAACCGGTACGTGATCGAATCGTTCAATCCCTAAAATCATGACGTATGATCAAAGTAAAAAATTGGTTAACGATCTTCCTGACGATATTCAGTTTCCAGGCAGTGGCAGGCAATGCCAAACTATATGTAGCCACCAATAAAGACATTTATGCCTCCGCCGAGTCGGTTCAGTTCCAGGTATTCCTGCTGAACGAACGCAACAGTAATAAAACGGTGTACGTGGAATTGTGGGATTGCGGGGGAAACAGGGTGGCAAAGAAAATGCTCCCCCTTATGTCGAGCACGAGCTGGGGGCATATCGAGCTGCCGCAGCCGGCCAATGCCCAGTTCTATTTATTATATTGTTACATCATCAGCAAGGAAGCAGTGGAGATCGATTGCAGTAAAAAGATCTTCATCAGCGATCACTACTCATTGTTGCCGGATGATGCGGAGGAAAACATGCTCGTGGAATATTTTCCCGAAGGAGGAACATTTGTTGCAGAGCTTGATAATAACCTGCTCATAAAATGCGCCGATCAAAATGAAAACCCGGTTGCAGCCAAAGGAAAGATCGTTGATGAGAAGAACCGTTTGCTTACTGCATTCAATACCGACGAAAGCGGGCTGGCCATGATCCGCTTTAATCCCCAGGCAAAGACCAGGTATTTCATTATCATCGAAAACAGAAATGGAAAGATCACCCGCAAAGAGATCACACCCGCTTCGGAATATGGGGTGAACATATCCATTATGAACCAGAAGGACAGTATCACCTACAAAGTGTTTTCGTATACGGCTGATGAGAACCAGCTCGAGTACAAAATGGATATATTATCCGACGGAGAAGTGGTTTATACATCGGATATAAGCTTTCAGCTCAGCCTGAGTTTTATCCAGGAAACATTGAAAACAGCAGATCTGCCGGAAGGCTTCCTGGTATTTCGTCTCACGGATAAGAACAATAAACTCCATGCACAACGAATAATTTACAACGAACACCCAAAACCGGAAGAAATCCTCCTGCGTATTATTGACACTCTCAGCAACAGGATGGCCACTGCGGTGGTGCCGGGCTATGTAAACAGCAAGGCCTGTCTTAACATCCTGTCAAATGATGCGGGGCTTAACACACTAAAAAGGGAAAGGATTGATAGAAGCGCCCAGGTGGTGATTAAACAAGTTCCGGGTGACAGAATCAGTATCAATGATCTTCTTTTGAGCGAACAAAAAGCCCCCGGTAAACTGACCGGCGCTGAGGTCAACAGCAATCCTTTCCTCACATTAAGCGGCATTGTTTATACAGCGGATCACAAGCCGGTAAAAAAGAAAAAAGTAAACCTGATCTTCCTGCACAAAGACCATAAAAAAGATTACCAGGTGGTAACCACCGACCGGGATGGCAGTTTTGAACTCAGTTCACTCATCTTCTATGACACCGTTACTGTGTATTACCAGCTGGCCGATGAGGAAGAAGGCAAGAACGATGTATTTATAGACATAAAAGTTACACCTGCCGGCTATTTCACCGGCAATGAAAGCAGGGAGATCAACTTCCAGTGCGCTGTAAAGCCATTGAATACCGGGGCTTCTGCAACACCGGTTAACAATATTAACAATAGCAGCAACAGCAACCCTTCCAGCAATGAAAAAACATTATCCGAAGTGATAGTAAAGGGAAGAAAAGAGAAACCGAAGACCAACACGGAGAAATATGTTGAGCAATATGTTTCTCCGGTGAATAACCAAGCAAGCTTCATGCGCAACGAGATCGACCTTATTGCAAACCCGCAGGTTATTGACAATACTCCCCTGTTTAATTTTCTCCGGGGCCGTATGTCGAGCCTGCTGATCAAGATATCACCAAGGGGCGATGTTATAGTTACCACCGTAAGTGGTGAAGGGATCGGGGTTTACCTGGATGATATGGAAGTTACCGAAGACCTGACGATGGTAGCTAACCTGCGGGTAAGCGATGTAGCCCTGGTGAGGTATTACAGCATGCCTTTAAAACCAAGGCTCTCCAGCACCAAAACAAAATACAGCGGCTTTTTCAGTTCCGGAGGTGGCGGGGGCGGTGGCGATCTTATGATCTACACAAAAAAGGGATTCACCCCAACAGAAGCCTTGGTGAAGGGCCTGCCAAAAACGACAATTTCCGGGTACGACCCGGATGGACCTGTTGTTTCTCCGCCGGGATCGGCAGGCATTCAGCAATCACTATACTGGAAGCCGAACTGGGCGCAGAAAAAAGAGGTAACGATCTATACTGCCCTTCCGGCCAGTAGTGCGGATAAAAAGATACAACTGATCATTGAAGGAGTGAATTCATCGGATAATCCATTTTCTGTCACCAAAAATCTCGTGTTCAACTAAATTTTAAACTGCTACTTTTACAAAAACCACATTGGTATGCTGAAAGTAGAACACATTGGCATTGCTGTAAAAGAACTGTCCACGGCTGTTCCGCTGTTTGAAAAACTCCTGAACAGCCCCTGTTACAAAACAGAAACCGTGGAATCAGAAAAAGTGAACACCGCCTTTTTCCGGAAAAGTGAAACCAAGATCGAACTGCTGGAAAGCACCAGTGCCGAAGGGGTGATTGCCCGGTTCATCGATAAAAAAGGCGAAGGCCTTCATCATATCGCTTTTGAAGTACAGGACATAAAAGCGGAAATGAAAAGATTGCAGTCGGAAGGATTTGTATTGCTGAACGAAGAACCCAAAAAAGGGGCTGACAATAAACTTGTATGCTTTCTTCACCCCAAGGGAACCAATGGCGTACTCATTGAGCTATGCCAGGAACGGAGCTAAGCGAAAAAAAAGGAATTCAGGGTTTTCCTCTTTCATCCTCTTAGCTAATTCAAAAACGGGTTATACTTCTTCTCCTCCCCGATGGTTGTTACCGGGCCGTGCCCGCTGTACACCACCGTTTCCTCCGGCAATACAAATAATTTTTCCCGGATGTTTTTAAGCAGGGTCTGGTGATTGCCCCCGGGGAGGTCGGTGCGGCCGATACTGCGGTTAAACAATACATCACCGCTGATGATAAAATGCCCGGCGGCACTGTAAAAGCAGATATGCCCCGGTGAATGACCCGGTGCTTCAATCACTTCCAGCTCATCGGTACCCAGGCGGATCACATCTCCTTCCTGCAAGTAGATATAATCGCCTTTGTAATTGTCGAAGGGCATGTCGTACATCAACCCCGATGCCGGGGCGTAATCCAGCAGTGCCTTTTCCTTTTGATGCAGCTGCAGGGTGAGCCCCCAGGTTTCTGCCACAAATTTATTCCCGAACACATGATCCAGGTGGCAATGGGTGTTAAGCAGCATCCGCGGTGATAATCCGCTCTGTGTAATGAAGGCTTCCAGCTCATCCTTTTCTGCGTTAAAGTAACAGCCCGGATCAATGATGATGGCCTCCTTTTGCTCATTGTACAAAACGTAGGTATTTTCCTGTATGGGACTGAAAACAAAGGATTTTATTTTTAACATAAGGGCAGGTAAATTGTTTTTTAATGATTTGGACGAATAAGCTAATTTTAATACTCAATATCAATTATAACCGTATGGCAAAGTTCCGCAGAATATCTCTAATTTCCTTTTTCCTCATAGCCGGTTCCTTTTTTGTCAATGCCCAGGTTAATTCAGTAGAGTTCGGAAAGAACAGGGTTCAGTATAAAAAGTTCAAGTGGAAGTATTATCAAACCAGGAATTTCAATGTTTATTATTACCAGAACGGCGAAGAGTTGGCCAAATTCATCGCTCAAAGCGCCGAGAAGGAATTGCCCCAGATAGAAGCTGCCGCTGAATACAGTTTGCAGCGCCGGGCCAATATTGTACTGTACAATGAATATGCAGATATGCTGCAAAGCAATATCGGTCTCGAAATTGACTGGCAGAACACGGGAGGCGGCACCAAGCTGGTGAACAACAAGATGGTGGTTTATTTTGAAGCCGATCACCAGAAACTACGCCTGCAGATCCGTAAAGGCATTGCGCAGGTAATTACCGAAAACCGTTTATTCGGCGACGACATCGGCGAAGTAGCCGGCAACCAGGCCCTGCTTGATTTGCCCAAATGGCTAACCGACGGCTACATCAGTTACCTGGCCCAGAACTGGAGCACCGAACTGGATGATGAACTCAAAAGCGAAATGCTCAGCGGCAACTACAGCAAGTTCACCCGTTTTGCCTATGCCAAACCCGAACTGGCCGGCCATGCTTTCTGGTTTTACATCGATGAAAAATACAAGAAGGAAAACGTAACCTACCTGCTGTATCTGGCCACCGTGTACAAAAACCTGAACAGGGCCTTCATGCAGGTTTGCAAAAAGAAATTCAAAGAAGTACTGGTGGATTTTATGGAATACCAGGACGACAAGTATTATAAAGACATCGCCAAACGCAAACCTTATCCCAAAGGAAATTACATCGATGGGTTCGATATCAATACCCGGCTGGATTATTTCCGCTTTAACGTAAACCCCAACAAGCGCAATAACTCCTACGTGGTTACCCAATACCGGAAAGGCATTGTACGGGTGATCTATAACGACGACTTCACCAATAAGACCCTGCTCAAATTCGGCATCCGCAGTTATAAGAACAGCATCAACCCCAACTATCCCATGATGGCCTGGGACCCGAAAGGAACCCGCATTGCCGTACTCTATTCCAAAGAAGGGAAACTGAACCTGTTTGTTTATGATGTGGTTACCCGGATTAAGCAATACAAGATCGACCTGACCAAACAATTTGACCAGGTACAGGACATGAAATACATGCTCAACAGCAATACCCTGGTGCTGAGTGCGGTGAAGAACGGACATACCGATATCTTCACCCTGGAGCTGCAGAGTGAAAAAGTGCGGCAGATCACCAACGATGTATACGACGACCTGGATGCATCATTCGTGGCATTCCCGAACAAAACCGGCATCATTTTCTCCAGCAACCGCCCAACGGCCATGGCCAAAACATCCGATACCGCATTACCCAGCGATCATCACTACAATATTTTTCTCATCACCGATTTTGGCGACAAACCGGAACTGAACCAGATCACCCAGTTATCGAACGTGAAATACGGCAACGCCCGTTTCCCGATGCAGTACAACGAAAGCCATTTTACGTTTGTAAGTGACGAAAATGGTGTGGGCAACCGCTATGCCGGCTTCTTCACCACCAAAAAAGCAGGGCTGGATACACTGGTGCTCATCAGCGGTGAGATTATGCGCAACCCGTCGGCAAAAGAAGTAGACAGCGCTTTGCGGGTATACAAAAAAACCGATGTGGACTCGGTGGCCGTGGTTTCTATTTCAGAAGATTCGGCCTATACCTTCCCGCTTACCAATTACCAGAGTACCCTGGGTGAAACCCGCATTGCCGGCGACAACAACCAGGTAAGTGAAGTTACCCGCCAGAGTGATGAAAAAATTTTATACAAGTTAAAGATCGATGAAGCCACCCTGCGCCGTCGCAACATCACAGCCCAGCCCACCGAGTACATGAAAAAACTCATGGGCGAATACGTAGATACGGCCGCCGTGGAAAAATTTAAAAAAGCATTTCCTGCGGATACCGCAAAAAAACAAGATGATTTCTTCCAGACAGAATTTGCCAGCGAGAAAAAAGACAGTACCGCAGCCATTGCCGCACCGGAAGCCGTGGCATCCAATGGATACAATGTTTTAAAGACCATCAAAAACTACCGGTACAAGCCACCGAAATTTTCTGTCGACTATGGTTCTGTTGGATTAAACAGCGGCAGCGCCGTTCTTATCAACCGCTTCCAGCCCTATGCCGGTGGTGGCGGGCCCATCCAGCTCAACTCCGGTACGCCATTGAACGGGCTCATACGCCTGGGTACGGTTGAATTACTCGAAGACCAGCGCATCAGCGGCGGCTTCAGGGTTTCCACCAACCTCAAAGACAATGAATGGTTCATGACCTACCAGAATTATAAGCGGAGGATTGACTGGGGACTGACCTACTACCGCAATGTGCAGCAGGCCGGCGACCAGTTCGGCAATTTCCTGGGCCGTTATTATACCAACCTGTACCAGGTGAATGTGGCCTATCCTTTTGATAATTCAAAAAGCCTGCGATTAACCACCGGTATCCGCTCGGATAAATTTGTATATGCATCCCAGGATCCTGCAAGCCTGGTGCAGCCCGATGAGAAAACCATTTTCTCCACCACGCATCTCGAATATGTGTACGACAATACCCTGTACCCCGCCATGAATATCTGGAACGGGCTGCGGTACAAATTCTTCATCGACTGGAACCGGCAGATCAACAAGGTTCAGTTTGCCGACGGGCCAACTATGTTCAACTTTGGTTTCGATGCCCGTTATTATTATCCCATCCTCCGCAATTTCATCTGGGCGGGCCGGGTGGCCGGCGATTTCAGCTGGGGCAACCAGAAAATGATTTATTACCTGGGTGGCGTGGATGGATGGCTGATGTTTGGCCAGAACCAGAAGTTTGACCAGAACGGCAACCTCATCAAAGAAAGATATTTCAACACCAGCAATCCACCTGATCCAGATCAGAACTATGCATTCCAGAGCCTGGCGGTGAATATGAGAGGATACATTCAGAATGTTGCCAACGGAAACAATGCCATGGTGATTAACAGTGAGCTGAGGTTACCGATCATGTCTACCTTCTTCGACAGAACAGTTAACAATGCATTCCTGCGCAATTTTCAACTGGTACAGTTTATAGACCTAGGAACTGCATGGAATGGCAGTATTAAAAACATTGAACGCCCTACCTATATTTTTGGACCAGAGGGTAGCAGCAATCCAGTAACTGTCAGGCAAAAAGCCGGTGGAATCGGACCATTGGCAGGTGGCTATGGCTTTGGAGTAAGAAGTACTTTACTTGGTTACTTTATGAAACTCGATACAGCCTGGCCTATGAACGGTCTTTTTCTCGGAAAACCAACATGGTATTTTGCACTTGGGTTTGATTTTTAGTAAAAATTTATTGTTTATAAAAGCTGTGGTTGTTCTTTGTAGCCCGGCTTTTATTTTTTATGGAATCCCGGTTGCGTCGCACTCTTGTACTTTGAGTACACAATGCAGCACCGTTTACAAGTTTCAAGGTTGGTAAACTTGCATATGCCAACCCGCCTCTTTGTTTAAAGTATGAGCAGGGTTTCCAAAAGTACAGGAGTGCAACGAAACTTCATTAAAAATCCGTTGTCCGGTTCAAAAAATTTCTTTTGAATCCCGAATTTACAAAATTGAGCCATCCCGAATCTTAATGAAGTATAACGATTCTTTTACAATGGCATGACAACAACATGCAATAATCAGATGTAGATACATTAATTTTGCCAGTCAATGCTACAGGTATTAGACATATTAAAAGTGGCCCAGGGCAATACCATTGAACCCAATATGAACCTGCTTCACATGAAAGAGCAGCATATTCCAGGTTCAATACAGTATGTTATACGCCGGTATTATGCGCTTCAAAAATGGAGTAGTGACGATACTGGTATGATGGTTTACCACTACAATGAAAAGAAGCCGGAAGAGAATTTTATGGAGCTGCGGTTTTGCATCAGTGGTAACAAATATTGTTTTGAAAAGACATGCGCCCAATGTGCCGAACTGCCTACAAAAAACTGCAGCGGAAAACATGAAACTGTAGATGTGTTTACCTTTCATTTTTCTTCAACATTCCTGCACCAGTTTGTGCACAATGTAAAACTAAGCAACCGCAAAGATGAAGTGCTTGCGTTTAAACATCCTCATTCCTTTACAAAAATATTTCCTGTCTGCAGCCGCAAACGCATTGCATTAGATGCATTACTTAACCACAGTTACAGTGGTTCAATGGAAAATATTTTCACCAATTCAAAAGTGCATGAATTGTTATTGTATAGCCTCGAATGTTTGGTTGATGAAAAAGAAGAGGGTTTTGCCTGTAAGTTTCTGGCAGATGATGCAGGTAAGGAACGCATTTATCTTGCACGCGAAATATTACTGCAGCGCATCGGCGAACCTATTACTATTAAAGAACTCAGCCGTAAAGTGGCTATCAACGATTGCTATTTAAAAAAAGGGTTTAAAGAAGTTTTTGGAACTACTATTTTTGATTTCTATCAGCAGCAACGCATGGAACATGCCAAATACCTTTTATATGAAAAAGGGTTAAGTGTTACTGATGTTTCTGCATTGCTTGG
>DMRT01000218.1 GCA_003455235.1 Chitinophagaceae bacterium | reverse complement strand
GCATCGGATGTACTGTTAAGCTGCTTGCCGGGCACCAATGTTCCGCTGGTTCCCATCGGCCGCCTCGGTGCTATTAACGGAAATGAAGTGGGTATCTATCTCGACAAAATGAAACAGTACGAACAGGTTCAGCAGTCCACCAGCCAAACCATTGCCAGTAAAGGCTGGATGAAAAATATGCTGCATACCATCGGCGGAAGCGACAGTACCGAGAACGCCGACTTTCTTATTTATATGAACGGGTATAAAGCCATTGCACAGGACACATTCTTTGGCGCCCACGTGGAAACCTTTGCCAAAACATCGGTATCTGCCATTGAACAGCAGCAGAGCCAGCGCATTGCTGAACTGTTTCAGGAAGGGTTGAGTTATGTAAAGTATTTCGGCCACTCATCTGCCAACGAACTGGCCATTAACCTCAACTATCCCGAAAATTACCAGAACAATGGCAAGTATCCATTCATGCATGTGAGTGGTTGTACCGTGGGTAATTTCTTTACCTATGCCCCGGCACGTGTGAACGGATATTCGGGCATGTCGCTTTCTGAAAAATACATCTTCCTCGATCACAAGGGAAGCATTGGTTTTTTGGGAAGTACCCACTTTGGTATTGCACCATTCCTTAATTATTACAACACCAGCCTGTATTCCGATTTCTGCCGCAACATGTACGGCAACACCATCGGTAACCAGATTAAGAATACACTGCAGACACTGGGAGGTAATCCCGGCTCCCTCGATTTTTATACCCGCATTCACCTGGAGGAAGTAAACCTGCATGGCGACCCCGCATTAAAGATCAATGCACATGCAAAACCCGATTACGTGATTGAAGACCAGCTGGTGAAGTTTACGCCTAATATCATCACCGTGGGCGACCTCAACTTTAAGCTGGATGTGAAGCACATGAACATCGGCCGTGGCGTACGTGATTCCATGCGGGTGACCATCAAGCAGAAGCTGCCCAACGATACCATCCGCGTTTTGTACGATAAACTGATACCGGCCACGATGTACATGGATTCGGTGAGCCTTACCGTGCCCATCAACCCCATTACAGATAAGGGCCTCAACAAACTGATTGTAACCCTGGATGTGGACGGACGGATTGACGAGTTGTCTGAGACCAACAACACCCTTACCAAAGACTTTTACATTTTTGAAGACGAGCTGCGGCCGATTTCGCCATATAATTATTCCATCATCAACCAGCAGAACATCACGTTCTACGCCAGTACGGCCAACCCGCTCAGCGGACAGCGCCAGTACGTGATGGAGATTGATACCACCGAGGCATTCAACTCGGCCTTCAAGAAATCGTATACCATAAACGGCATCGGCGGTGTGATACAGTTCAACGCATCCAATATCACATTCACCGACAGTACCGTGTATTACTGGAGAACGTCCACCGTTCCGTCATCAGGTAATTATATCTGGAATACCTCCTCATTTATTTACCTGCAGAACAGTACAACCGGCTTCAGCCAGTCGCACTACTTCCAGCACCTGAAATCAGGTATTGTAAATATGAACCTGCAAACGGGCCGTAAGTGGGAGTTCAACAAATACACGGTGGGTGTTAAGATCAAGAACGGGGTATTCCCTACGGCGGCACGAAATGCACCTGATTTTGCAGTGGAAATAGACGGTGCAAATGACATTCAGAGTGTGTGCGGTATATCGGCTATCATCTTCAACGTGTTCAGTCCGTTCGATATGAAGCCATGGCGCAACGTATATCCCGGCACCGGTTTGTACGGCAGTGATGATGTGTGCGGATCTGAGCGCCAGTGGAACTTCCAGTACAACCTGCTGAGTCTTTCCAAGCGCCAGGCGGCTGTTGCCTTCCTGGATATGATCCCGAACGGTTATTATGTTACGGTGCGAAATACATCGGGTGTGGATCCGGTAACCAACACCTATGCAGATGACTGGAAGAATGATGACCCCGTGAACAACAACACACTGTACCACCGCCTGAAAAACGCCGGCTTTACAACAATCGATTCGTTCAACAGGCCAAGGTGCTTCAACTTTATTTATAAGAAAGCGGATAACAGCTTTATTCCTGTTTATGCATTCTCGGAAGGCATTTACGATAAACTGGTGATTGATGCCGTATGCCCGGTTTCAAAATCATCCGGTACTGTTACTTCTCCGTTGTTAGGCCCTGCCCGTTCATGGAGCCGCTTCCAGTGGAAGGGGGCCCGGGATGAAGCAGGCGCCGGTGATTCGGTTTATTTTAAAGTGATTGGTGTTACCGCTGCGGGTGTGGAAACAGACCTGATGACGGTTGACTCCACCAGCAAGGACATTGATATCTCTGCGATCAACGCAGCACAGTATCCATACCTGCGGCTGCAGATGTACAACCAGGATACCATCCAGGGAACACCGTACCAGTTGAATTACTGGAGGCTTCGCGGCCAGTACATACCGGAAGGTGCCGTAGCGCCCAATATTTCTTTCAGTATGAAAGATTCGGCCGACCAGGGCGAGATGGTGGATTTCAAACTGGCGTTTAAGAACATCAGCCAGACGGCCTTCTCCGACAGTATGCAATTCAATTTTGTGATCACCGACCGCAATAATGCGCCGCATCCCGTTACGCTGCCCAAAGGCAAAGTGCTGATATCGGGTGATACGCTGATGATGAACTACCGGATTGATACCAAGAATTACCCCGGCGCCAATACCATTTTTGCCGAGGTGAACCCGAATAATGCACAGCTGGAACAATACCACTTCAATAACATCCTGTTTAAAGACCTGTATGTGCGGCCGGATAATTACAACCCGCTGCTCGATGTAACCTTCGACGGGGTGCATATCCTGAATGAAGATATTGTGTCGGCCAAGCCGCACATCCTGGTGAACCTGAAAGACGAAAGCCGCTTCATGGCGCTGAGCGATACGGCCCTGCTGAAAGTACAGGTGAAATATCCCGACGGAACCTTGCGCACCTTCCACTTTGGTCCAGATACCATGCGCTTTACGCCGGCCAACCTCTCCTCGGGCAACAATACGGCCGTGATCGACTTTATGCCTTATTTCCCCGAGGAAGGATATTATGAACTGATTGTATCCGGTAAAGACGTGGTGGGTAATAAGGCCGGTGCCATCGATTATCACATCAAGTTCCATGTGATCAACAAGGCGATGATCAGCAATATGCTCAATTATCCCAATCCGTTCACCACATCCACTGCCTTTGTGTTTACCATTACCGGCAGCGAGGTGCCGCAGAACATCCGGATACAGATCTTGACGATCACGGGTAAAGTGGTTCGTGAAATCACCAAGGACGAACTGGGTCCGCTGCATGTGGGTCCCAACATCACCGAATTTAAATGGGATGGAACCGATATGTACGGCGCCAAACTGGCGAATGGTGTTTACCTGTACCGGGTACTCACCAACCTGAATGGTAAATCGCTCGATAAGTACCGTGGTGAAGATGAGAACACCGATAAGTTCTTCAACAAGGGCTACGGTAAAATGGTACTGATCCGTTAACCGCATTCATGATTCTATAGAGGCTGCCTTTACCGGCAGCCTTTTTTATTCGTTACCTTTGCCAAAAAAGATTCAATGGCTAAAATAGCTATCAATATAGCCACCGGCAGCCTGCAGCAGGAGGAGATGATTGTGGGTATCGACCTGGGAACCACCAACAGCCTGGTGGCCATTATTCATCCCGAAAGCAAAATGCCCGTGGCGCTGAAGGAGCATAACAGCAGCTCGTTGGTGCCATCGGTGGTTCATTTCGGCGACCAGGTAACGGTGGGTGAGGAAGCAAAAAAATACCTGGTGAGCGATCCGGCGCATACCATTTTTTCGGCCAAGCGGTTGATGGGTAAAACGTATAATGATGTAAAGAATAATTCTGCATCGCTGGCCTATAAAATCATTGATGATGAAAACAGGCTGGTGAAAGTGCAGGTGGGGCAGCAATTCTATTCTCCTGTTGATCTTTCTTCACTCATCCTGAAAGAGCTGAAGAAACAGGCCGAACACATCCTGAAAACACCGGTGAGCAAAGCCGTGATCACCGTGCCGGCCTATTTCAATGATGCGCAACGGCAGGCCACCCGGGATGCCGGTAAACTGGCCGGGCTGGATGTATTGCGCATCATTAACGAGCCTACCGCAGCCAGCCTCGCTTATGGTTTCGGCACACATAAGGAAGAAGAAAAGACGATCGCCGTATATGACCTGGGCGGTGGAACTTTTGATATTTCTATTCTCCATATCTCAAATGGCATCTTTGAAGTACTTTCCACCCATGGAGATACCTACCTCGGTGGCGATGACTTTGATAATGCCATCGTGGATCACTGGATAACACAACTTGGTTTACAGGGAAGCGTTTCAGAATCACAGCACCGGCAATTGCTGCGGTTGAAAGCAGAGGAAGCCAAGAAACATCTTTCTGCACATGAAACATTTGAATCTGTCTACGAATCGAAAAATATTTTCATCACTAAAGAAGTGTTTGAAAGTCAGGTAAGGCCCATACTTGACCGGACAATTGTATCCTGTGCCAATGCACTGAAAGATGCCGGGCTTGAAAAAGGAAGTATTGATGAAGTGGTGATGGTGGGTGGAAGCACAAGGGTTCCATTGGTGAAGAAGATGGTATCAGATTTTTTCGGCAAGCCATTGAACGACCGGGTAAACCCCGACGAAGTGGTGGCGCTGGGAGCGGCGATTCAGGCAGATATCCTGGCCGGTAATACAAAAGATATTTTATTGCTGGATGTGACGCCGCTGTCACTGGGACTGGAAACCATGGGCGGCCTGATGGATGTGTTACTTCCACGCAATTCGAAGATACCGACGAAGGCATCGCGGCAATATACTACCTACAAAGATGGGCAAAGCGGTATGAAGATCGCGGTGTTCCAGGGAGAGCGGGATATGGTGAAAGACAACCGGCGCCTGGCAGAATTCAATTTAACGGGTATTCCTGCGATGCCGGCCGGGTTACCAAAAGTGGAAATAAGTTTTTTGATCAATGCCGACGGCATCCTGGTGGTAAAAGCAAAGGAACTGCGTAGTGGTATTGAACAATCCATCGAGGTAAAACCACAGTATGGATTAACAGATGAAGAGGTGGAACGCATGCTGCTCGATTCCATGACCCATGCCAAAGAGGACATGGATAACCGGGCACTCACCGAAGCAAAAACGGAAGCGGAACAATTGCTGCAGACCACCGAAAAATTCATTCAGCGTAATTTTAAAGAACTCAGTGAGCAGGAACTGAGCGCTACTTCCCTGGCCATGCAGGCGCTGCAGTTATCGCTTGATATGAATGACAAGAACCTGATTCAGTCGAAGACAGAAGAACTGAATGAGATATCCCGCCCTTATGCCGAACGGGTCATGAACAATGCTGTGGGAAAAGCAATGGCGGGTAAAAAAGTATAATTCTTGTAAACAATACTTCATTGATGAATACAGGCAGGCCAACAATTGACAGGAACATCTATTGGGTTGCTGCTGCCTATTTCTTCATCAGTGCGGTGATTCTCTATACGTATAATATTCAACTGGGTGGCGAGGCCGAGAAATACATTGACAATGCCGGCCGTATATTAAATGGCCAGCCGCTGCGCAACGGATTCTTCGGCCTTTTTTACGTACTGTATTCCCTGCTGGTGGCTTTTTTTGTGAAGTTCTCCATCCCGCTTGCGGGGGTTGCCATCGGGCAGGTGCTTCTTTCTTTTTATGCGGGGTTATTATTATACAGGATATTGCTGGATACGCTGGATAACCGGCGGATTGCCCTGTTTTTTTTTATTGCTTACCTGCTTTGTTATCCCATGCAGAAATGGAATTTCTTCCTCTATTCCGAAAGCCTCCACAACAGCCTGTTGCTGATCGGTCTTTATCTTTTTTATAAATGGCAGAAGCGCCCCGTTCTCTTCACGTTGTTGCCGGCCGGCTTCGTCTTGCTGCTGATCTTGTTTTCAAGGCCAACCGGCATTGTTTTTTTAATGACTTTTTTTGTGGTGCTGATCACCTGGCTTTACAGGAACGGGCACCGGAAAGCTTTTTTTACCGCTGCAGGTATTGCGATGATCGTGGCTGTTGCCATTCTCAATTCGCCGCTTACTGCCTTTGTGAATCCCGATTCGATACGGCGGATGGAAGTGATTTGCCAGGTGCCGGAAACCAATACCGGCGCTGTGTACGAGGAATTCAACCGGCAGGGGTTGATGAAAGCATTCCAGGTAATCAGGGATGAAGTAGGGTTTGGCAACTTTATTAAAACCGGCATAAAAAAACTGGGATATTTCTTTGGTATGTACCGGCCGTATTACAGCCGGCATAATAACCTGCTCTTACTTTGTTATATGCTGCTATACCCGCTGGCAATAGCAGGTATCTTTTTTAAGCAGCGAAAGCCATTTTTCTACCTTAAGTTATTTTCGCTGCTGTATCTCGTCATTACATCATTCCTGATCTTTTTTACCTGCGATGACTGGGCCAACCGATTCATCAGCCCGGTATTTCCGTTTATATTGATATTGGCTGCGGGAGGCATTGATGGTCTGGTTACTAAATTCCGGCGTAACAGATCACTGTCTGGCAGTAATCAATTGATATAACCGGTCGGCGATTTTTTTATGACCGGATCGTTTAAGGTGCGGATCAAGAATATAATAATCATCCGCTGTCAGCAGATCGGCTACCGGAACCATGACGAGATTGTTTTGAAACCGGTTACTGTATTCCGGAGATTGAGCCAGGACAGCCACCCGGTTGATGAAATGATTGTTAAGCGATGCTTTTCCGTTCAGGTCAATTACAAATACCGTTACTTTCGAAAAGTCAATGGATGAGTGAGCAAGTATGTCTGCAAACAATTGCGCCGGTTTTTCAGGTCGGGATACTCCCTCACCGGCGGCCGTATCATTGCCCCGATGCATAAACTGGTAAAGCTTCCTGCTTGTATTCAGTTTACAGAAACTGATGAAATGTTTTCCCGGAAACCAGCGCCTGTTCCAGTAATGAACATTACCGGCTGAGACATAAGCCTGTTCAGGCGATATGTTCAGGTGATGGCCGGCCTTGACAAAGGCATCATTTTCTTCCTCATCATTCTGACAGTACTGTATAATAAGGTATTTGAGTCCGGAGGTATCCAGGCGATAAAGATTTTTCAGTTCCCTGGCCGTTCCGTAGGATGAGATGCCTGTATTTAAAACGGTGTATCCAGAAAGATGGCTTAGCTGTTCAGCAAAAGTTTCATTTTGCCGAACACCCCATCCCATGGTATACGAATCGCCGAGGCAGATGATGGCAGGCTTGTGCAGGGAGCTTTCATCATCCCGCAGTCCAAGGCTGTTGCAGCGAAAGCTGTCGGTGAATTCGTAGTTGCGGTATCTGAAACGGGAATTTCTTTTCAGCGTATAGAACAGGCTGCTGTCGTATACGCTGCAGGTTGGATCATACTGGATCACAT
>DMRT01000152.1 GCA_003455235.1 Chitinophagaceae bacterium | reverse complement strand
CCGCCGTTGATGCTGTATTGATATGGGGCCGTTCCACCTGCAGCGCTGGCCGTTACCGTTCCAACATTGCTGCCGCAGATGGCATTCGTTTGTGTGAAGCTGAGCAGAGGCCCGTTGGTATTGGTCACAATCACCGTGTCGGTATTCTGGCAACCGTTCGCATCTTTTACATAGGCGATATAAATACCTGCTGCCAGCCCGGTGAATATCCCGGAAGGCTGAAAATTGGTTCCATCAATACTATATGTATAAGGTGAAGTGCCGGCAGATCCGGTGATCGTGATACTGCCCGTATTATTCCCGCAGGTGGCATTGGTTTGCGAAGTGGAAACACCGGGTCCGCTTATACTGAATGTAGCAGAAGCCTGTGCTCCGCTGCAGGCCTGGTTAACCGTGGCAACAATAGAATACGTCACATTTAATGATAATCCGGTAAACGCACCGGTGGTATTACTGGCAATCTGTGTATTGCCGTTAAACAATGTATACGTTATTACCGACCCTGCCGGTGGAGCTGGTGTTACAGAAGCATTGGCTGTTTTAGCCACGCAGTTGGTGGATATATTAATGGTGTACAGAGTGGTGGGGCAATAAGCCGTTACATCAAAAGCACCCACAAAACCATCACCGCTGGCATACAGCAGTTTTCTTGATTCGTCGTACGCAAGATCATACACTGCCTTACCGGCAAAACCCGGAATGCTGATATCTGCCGGTGCATCGCTGAACGTACTGCCATCGAAATGATATACTTTAATCAGCCCGTTTCCTTCGCCCACGAAAATATTATCACAGGCATCGGCAATGATACCGCCCTGCATGAACGGGGTGTTGGCTGTAACAAGCGGAGTTCCCACCCCTGCGCCTGTTGCTTTATTGAATGCTTTGAGGTTCTTTCCATCCCAGTAATACAGGTACGATGCATTTACCCAAAGCATGTTGGCCGAATTATCGACCAGTCCGGACGCAACCAGGTAAGGCCGGTTGGCTGCTTCATTTACGGTATTATACCCCGATGCCACATTCCAGGCAATGGATGCCGCACTGTAAGGTGCGGTATTTTTATACATCCGGTTTCCGATGGTAGGTGTTCCAAAGAGGGAGCCGAAGATGGAATACATATCATTGGTGGCGGGGTCAAAAACAAAATCAGCGATATCCTGTGCCCAGCCATTACCACCTGTAAACGGCACGCCGGTTATGTTCAAAGAACTCACCGTGGTGGATGGCGGAGTAAACAAACCAAAATTGATATTGGAGTTGATACCACCCCCGGCAATCAATATCTGGGGCGAACCATTATTACAGCTCCAGAACATCTTCCAGGCTTCCATAAAGCTGGGATTGGGCGATGTGATATAGTTATCATACAGCCCGTTTGTATTAACACGGATCACCTGGAAACCGGTAGCAGGATTGAAACCCTGCCCGAGATAAACATTACCGGTCGGCTTTTCCACCATCCATCCGCCATAATACGTACCGAATGTCCAGACCGGGTTATTAAGTGTTCCGTTAAATGTCCACTGCAATACCCCGGATGCATTGTATTTAGCGAGGCTATGCGTTGTAGTCATCGAGCCCCCGCCGGTTACATAGATATTTCCGGCATAATCAAAATCCACGTCCTTTGCCTTACCGGCGTTAAGTCCGGCCAGGCTGCCGGTGGTGGAAACAAAAGGATCGATGATAAGGTCTTTGGTGGAATCGTATTTGTCGGGGAAAGAAAAACGTACTTTCCTGCCCTCTACCGAATAACCGGATCTAACTGACGGTAAAGATTTGCTCAGCAACTGTTGCCCGTAATAGCTTACCGGAACAGAACTGCTGATACCGTCAATGTCGGAACGTATGACGAGATTACCCTGGTCGTCTACCTTCATTTTTTTAATATCGCCATTGTATTGCAGGCCTACCGGCTGCAGGTTGGCACCCCGCTTAACCAGCAAACTGTATTCAAAACCGGCTTTTTCATCGGTAGCGAAATGGTAAATAACATCGATACCGGGATACATATTGCGGTAGGTGATTGTCCGGTAACCGAAGGCTTTTTCTTTGATCAGCCCATAAGTATGGTATGCCTCTGTTTTATCTTCTGCCAGTAGAGTTGCCTCTCCCCCTGCTCCCGTCCATTCCATGGTGATCACCCGGTCAGTCACTTTTCTTCGTTTTTCAATCTCTTCTTCAGGAAGTCCCTGCCGTTCCAGTTTACGCTCTTCGCGGTGTGGCAGCTTTTCAATCTTACGTTGCAAAAAGATCACTCCTTTAGAAGTGAATAATGCCATCATATCGAGCCCCTCATACCCATATTCTATCGTGCCCATGTACTCATATCCCTTCATGGTTTGACCATACTGGCCTATGTTGCGGATAAATGCAGCGGTATTGGCAACCTGGTTTTTAAAGTTACCCACCGCTTTCGGCAGGCTGTGCTGTGCCTGGACGCAGCTGAATACAGCGGTTCCCAGCAGCAGGTAAAGGCTGAGTAAGCCTTCCAGCCAACGGTTTGCAGTGTGTGTCTTTCTCATCAAGCGTGGATCTGTTGACTAAAAATTGAAAAATAATGTTAGAACAGCAATTATTCCCCCCCGAACAGGCATTAACCACCCCTGAACGGGAATAATAGCACCGTAAACCAAGAGCCGATGCCGGCAATTACCGGCATTGCTCTTTCTGTTCCCGGTTTTAGGAGCAAAACGTATCTTTGCGCTCCCCTGGCCCGACAGTGTAAAATCACGCTATATAAAACCGGTGGCCGGGTAAAATTTTACGCACATGAAGTGGTTGAATCTTGTTATTAAATATCGTTTGTGGCTGGGTATTGGTTTCCTCGGACTGGCAATTTTTACTCATTTACAAACCAGTTTCTGGCCTTCCTTTGTATTGTACTTTATTGCCGTGGTACTCATTGTTGGTCATTTTCTTTTCGGGCCCATGCGCCTTATTCAATCGTATATGGAAGAGGGAGACATGGAAGGCGCCAAAAAAGTGGTGGATTCCATCTGGTTTCCCGGACTCCTGATCAAACCGGTTCGCTCTGTATATTATACTGTGAAAGGCAACCTGGCCATGGTAGCCCAGGATTTTGATAATGCTGAGGCCATGATGAAAAAAAGTCTTTCCCTTGGTGGTGGTTCACTCACCAAACAGGCCGAAGGCCCTAATAAGTTACAACTGGGAATGCTCAGCATGCAGAAAGGAGATGTAAAACAGGCCGAAAGCTATATCCGCCAGGCCATCCGGGCCGGGTTACCCGATAATGAGAACAATGCCATGGCCTACCTGCAGCTTTGCTCCATCATGATGAACAAAAGGGAGTTCAGGGCGGCGAAGGATTATTTCCGCAAAGCAAAAAGCTTTAAACCCAGCACCCCGCAGATCGTTGACCAGATCAAACAGATTGAGAAGTATATCACCAGGATGCCGGGGTAGGGATCGTTGAAGTTTAAGTTTGAGGTTTATGGCTTGAAGTTGCGTCTTCTTCTGTTTGAGGTTCTTTAACATCAAACATCAGACCTGAAACCTGAAACTGCTCCGAATAATTCCTCCACTTTCTTCCGCCGGTATTCAAATATCTTCCCGAGTTTTGTCCGCACAAACAATCCGTTCGCCACATCTCCCAGGAACCAAAGCGGTAATTTATAGTGTACAATATCCGTCATCTCCACTCCCCCATCTATTACCTTAAAATGATGCTGGTGATGCCACATACTGTACGGGCCATAGCGCTGCTCGTCCACAAAATATTTTTTGTCTTCCACGTGGGTGATTTCCGTCATCCAGTATAACGGAATGCCGGCAACGGGACTCACCTTGTATTCAATGATCTGACCAGCATACATTTTTTCGCCATGATGCCGGGAAATGATCCGGAAATTCATGCCTCCCGGGGTGATTTTTTGAAGATTGGCCGGATTGCTGAAAAAAGACCAGGCCTCGTCAATACCAATGGGTATCGTTTGAACGGTTTGAAGAGAATAAACTTTACTCATGCCAGTTCATAACAATGCAGGGAGTATTTTGTTTTCAGAAAAATGATTTACCTACTTTTATCAGGCTATAACCAGTTAATTCACCGTTACATGAAACACCCCGCTCCCTCCGGCCTTGTGCAAATGCTCATCACCAACCCGCTCTATTTTTTTTTACTGCCTGCCCTGCTCTGCATTTTCTGCCAGCCGTCTTCCGCCCAGGATATTGAAAAATACGTAACCCAATATACCGTTTCCATCCGGTCGGTTGCCCCCGACTCGGCCGGTTATTCCGACCTGGAAGCATTCGGCAACGCCATTGGTGATGCACGGATTGTGATGCTGGGAGAACAGGATCATGGCGATGCACCCGCCTTTCTTGCCAAAACAAGATTGATACGCTACCTCCACGAAAAAAAAGGATTTACGGTACTCGCCTTTGAGGCTGATTTTTTCGGGCTTAATAACGGGTGGGACCAGGCTGATAAAAACAATCCTTATTTCTTCTTGCAGGCCAATATATTTCCGCTCTGGACATTTTGTGATGCCTGCAACTACTTATTCAGATCATATATCCCGCAAACACAGCAAACAGCCGATCCGCTGCAGGTATCGGGCTTTGATGACCAGATGGTGTTGCAGTTCTCAAAATCTTTCCTCACTAAAAAACTGGACAGCGTGCTGCGATCGCACAACCTCCCCGTCACCCACGACCCGGATTACGAATCGAAGATCATTCCCCTGGTGGACTCCTGCAGGAGAACCAGCCTTAGCAAAGAGTCGTTGTTCGACGAACAGCGCAATTATCTCCTTCGCATCAAAGAGGAATTGGGAAAAGCAATACCGCCCAACGATTTCTGGATGCTGGTGGTTGATAACCTTATCGCTGAAAGCAACCAGCACCGTTCTGCAAAAAACGATGGCAGCCAAATAAGCTTCAGGGATGAACAGATGGCCCAAAACCTGTTATGGCTGGCCACTGTTAAATACGCCGGAAAGAAGATCATTGTGTGGGCACAAAACGGGCATGTAGCCAAACCCGGTAATTTCAACGACAGCTGGCAGGACAACATACATTACATGGGAAGGGTTTTTGACGGGATCAAGCCTCCGTCACTCAAGACCTATGTACTTGGTTTTACTTCCTACGAAGGGGAAGCCGGACGGATCGGGACCAAAACCTTTGACGTGATGAAACCGAAAAAAAATGCTTTTGAAAGCTGGGTGCCCGATTCGATGAACTATGCGTTTACCGATTTCACTTCTTTCCGCAACACCAATCCCGGGGTTGACGTAAATTTCCGGCTGAAAGGGCTGGGCCATACGTACCTTCACAAAGGTTCGGCATGGCACCGGATATTTGATGGAATATTTTTTATCCGAAAAATGTATCCCTGCAACCAGGGATCCCGTTAGCGTTTATCAGTTATGCGTGCATATAAAGAGTTACTGCAATTAAAATTCAATGAAGAATATCAAAAGCTGAACGATGCCCAGCGCCGTGCAGTAGATACCATTGAAGGCCCGGTGATGGTGATCGCCGGCCCGGGTACAGGCAAAACCCAGATACTGGCCGCCCGTATCGGGAAGATATTGCTGGAAACAGATGCCCTGCCGGAAAACATTCTTTGCCTTACTTACACCGACGCAGGCACCATCGCCATGCGACGGCGCCTGCTGCAGTTCATCGGCGCTGATGCATACAAGGTAAACATCTATACCTTCCACGCTTTCTGCAACGATGTGATACAGGATAACCTTTCGCTCTTTGAAAAAACATCGCTGGATGCCATCTCCGAACTTGAAAGCATCCAGCTGTTCAAAAACCTCATCGATTCCTTTCCCAAAAACCACCCGCTGAAGCGGTACCGCGGCGATGTGTACTTCGAAATCAACAATCTCCGGCACCTGTTCTCTGCCATGAAACGGGAAGGGTGGACCCCGGCGTTCATCAGCGGTAAAATTGATGAATACATTGCTGATCTTCCCAGCCGGGATGAATACATTGCGAAACGGGCGGTGAAAGAATTCAAAAAAGGCGATGTACGCACCGACAAGATCGCCGAGGAAACAGAACGGATGGAAAAACTGCGGGCAGCGGTGAACGAGTTTGAGCATTATCAAACCCTGATGCGCAAAAAAAACCGCTATGACTTCGACGACATGATCAACTGGGTGATCCGGGCTTTTGAAGAAAACAAAGACCTGCTGTCGGCCTACCAGGAAAAATTCCAGTACGTGCTGGTGGACGAATACCAGGATACCAGCGGCATCCAGAACCGGCTGGTTCACCTGCTTATTAATTACTGGGACAGGCCCAATGTGTTTGTGGTGGGGGATGATGACCAGAGCATCTATCGTTTCCAGGGCGCCAACGTGGAGAACATGCTGGGTTTTGCAGAAGCCTATACCAAAGACCTGCTTACCGTAGTGCTTGCCCACAATTACCGCAGCACACAGCCAATTCTCGACATTTCAAAAACACTCATTAATCAAAACGAAGAAAGACTGGTAAAAAAGATTGATGGCCTGAGTAAGGAACTTACTTCGTCCAACGAAAAAATCGCTCATCTTACCAACCAGCCTGAAATACACGAATACAATACGGTGAAAGAGGAAATGGCCGGCATTACCAACCGCATCGGCGCTTTACTGAACGAAGGAATACTGCCGGGCCGCATCGCCGTGCTGTACAGGGAAAATAAATACGGGGAGGAACTGGCTTCGTATTTCCGGCAGAAGGAAATCCCGGTGTACAGCAAGCGAAGCATCAATATACTGGAGCAACCCTTTGTTCAGAAACTCATTCAGCTGCTGCGGTATTTAAATGCCGAACACGACATCCCTTATGGCGGTGATGAAATGCTGTTCGAGATCCTGCACTACGATTTTTACCATATCCCCGCCATCAACATTGCCAAGCTCACGGTGGAAACAAACCAGAAGCGGTACAATGATCCGTCTGTTTCGCTGAGAAAGCTATTATACGATAAAGCCAATGCACCCGTCAAAGACCTGTTCGACAGCGGGCTCCCTGCTTCTCTTAAAAAGATCAGCGCCGTTCTTGAACAACTGATCGCGGATGTTCCGAACGTTACATTACAGCAACTGTTTTCCAACATCATCCAGCAGGCAGGTATTGTTAATTATATACTGCACAGTGCAGAAAAGATCCGGCTGCTGCAACTGCTTACGGCTTTTTTCGATTTCATCAAAGACGAAACAGGGCGCAACCCGGCACTTAAACTGAAGGACCTTATTTCCATCATCGACCTGATGGAGAAAGAAGGCCTCCCCATATCCCTGGTACAGGTGGCCGGTAACGACAAAGGCGTGAATCTCCTCACCGCCCACGGAAGCAAAGGGCTGGAATTTGAATACGTTTTCATTGCAGGCGTCAACGCAACGGCCTGGGAGAAAAAAAGAAAGCCGGGCGGCGGGTATAAATATCCCGATACATTATTCTCTTCCCAGCCTCAGTCATCCGATGAAGAGGAACTGCGCAGGCTGTTCTATGTGGCACTCACCAGGGCCGAGAAACATTTATACATTTCGTACGCTAAATTTAAAAACGACGGCAAAGAAATGGAGCCCTCTATGTTTATTGCTGAAATACAGCAGCAGCACAACATGCCGTTTGAAAAGATCAGTCTGCAGGCAGAGGAAATGGCAGCTTTCGGACTGTTACAGCTGAACGCACAGGCGCCGGAAATTGAAAAAGCTGAAGAAGATTTTATTTCGGGGTTGCTCGAAAAATTTGTCATGAACGTTACGGCACTCAGCAATTACCTCCATTGCCCGCTGGAGTTTTATTACAAAAACCTCATCCGCATACCTACCGGCAAAAGCGAAGCCACCGAGTTCGGCAGTGCGGTACACCATGCGCTGGAACGCCTGTTCCGGAAAATGCAGGAAAGCAAACCCGAGCGTTTCCCGCCCGTAGACGAGGTGATTGCCGACTTCAACTGGTACATGAACCGTCACCGGGAACATTTTACCAAAGAAGCCTTCCTCCGCCGGATGGAATACGGTGATGAAGTACTGCGGAATTATTATGCCGGTTATGTGAACAGCTGGAACAAAGTGGTGGCGGTGGAACGCAATATCCGCGGCGTGGTAATGAACGGGGTTCCGCTCAAAGGCAAACTCGACAAACTGGAATTTGACGGCAAGAATGTGAATGTAGTGGATTATAAAACCGGCGATATCGACAAGGCAATTCCCAAGCTGAAGCAGCCGCACGAAAAGGATCCCAACGGAGGTGATTACTGGCGGCAGGCCGTGTTTTATAAAATTCTTGTTGACAATTATGAACAGAAAGAGTGGCGGGTGATCAGCACTGAATTTGATTTTATTGAACCGGATAAAAAGAAGGAATACCGCAAGATCAAGATAGTGATCACCCCGCAGGATATTGAAACCGTGAAGCAGCAGATCAGCACGGTTTGGGAAAAAATCCAGAACCGGGATTTTTATACCGGCTGTGGTAAAGCGGATTGCCACTGGTGCAGTTTCATCAAAGACAATAACCTGGCTGTGGCATTGCACGAACTGGAAGCGAGCGAAACAGAAGATATTTAACAGATTCTCCCCACTTACCTGGAACAGGAATAGGGTAAAGAAGTTAAGTTTGCACTTTAAAATGAATGGATGAGACCAACCCGGTTCCTTTATTTTCTTATT
>DMRT01000241.1 GCA_003455235.1 Chitinophagaceae bacterium | reverse complement strand
TCCAACTGCTCGGCGACAAGGCGGACAGCCTCCTCAACCACCAGTGCAAGACGGTGCCCAAGTCGATGCTGCACCTGCCCGGACCCGACTTCATCGACCGCATCTGGTCGGCGTCCGACCGCAACAACCGCGTGCTGGGCAACCTCGAGCGGATGTTCCGCAGCGGCCGGCTCGGCGGCACAGGCTACCTTTCCATCCTGCCGGTCGACCAGGGCATCGAGCACTCGGGCGGTGCGAGCTTCGCGAAGAACCCGGTTTACTTCGATCCCGAGGCCATCGTCCAGCTGGCGATCGAGGGCGGCTGCAATGCCGTGGCGTCGACGTTCGGCGTGCTGGGCTCGGTGGCCCGCAAGTACGCGCACAAGATCCCGTTCATGGTGAAGATCAACCATAACGAGTTTCTCACCTACCCCAACAAGTTCGACCAGATCATGTTCGGCACCATCCGCGATGCCTGGAATATGGGCGCTGTGGCCGTAGGAGCCACCATTTATTTCGGTTCGCCCGAAAGCGGCCGCCAGATCGTGGAAGTCAGCCAGGCCTTCGAACTGGCCCACGAACTGGGCATGGCTACTATCCTGTGGTGCTACACCCGCAACAACGCCTTTAAAAAAGATGGCGTCGACTACCACACCGCCGCCGACCTCACCGGCCAGGCCAACCACCTCGGCGTCACCATCCAGGCCGACATCATCAAACAGAAACTGCCTACCAACAACGGCGGGTACAATGCCACCAAACACGGCAAAACCTCCCCCCTTGTATATTCTAAACTGACCACCGACCACCCGATTGACCTGGCCCGCTACCAGGTGGCCGGATGCTATATGGGTAAAGTTGGATTGATCAACAGCGGCGGCGAAAGTAAAGGTGCTACCGACCTGGCCGAAGCAGTTACTACGGCCGTGATCAACAAGCGGGCCGGTGGTATGGGCCTCATCAGCGGACGGAAAGCATTCCAGAAGCCGATGAAAGACGGCGTGGAATTACTGAATGCCATACAGGATGTTTATCTGGATAAGAGTATTACAATAGCATAATGTTGTTTAAAACGTTTAGGGGTTTGGGGTTCAGAGGTTTAGTATTCGTAAATTCTAAGCATCTAAACTCATCAACCCCTAAACCCTTAAACCTACACACATGAAAAAAGAAGAAGATTTCGATGCCAGTCTTGCCGGTGAAGGAGACCCGTCTGACGAAGTGAAGAGCAGCTGGTTCAAACGTATGAAGAAAGGCATCCTCACTTCCACCAAGGATAAAAAAGACGCCCCGGAAGGATTGTGGTCAAAATGTCCCTCCTGCAAATACACCTGCACCGTTTCGGAGCTGAGTGAGAATAATTTTGTTTGCCCGAAGTGTGAATACCATCACCGCATCGGCAGCGACGAATACTTTGAGATCATTTTCGACAACGATGAGCACATTGAACTTTTTGCCAACATCCGCTCAAAAGATTTTCTGCATTTTGTAGACCTGAAACCATACGACAAACGCCTGGAAGAAACCTATTCCAAGACCGGCATCCACGATTCCATGACCGTGGCACATGGCAAAGTAAACGGGCACGACCTGGTGGTGGCCTGTATGGATTTTGAATTCATCGGCGGAAGCCTGGGAAGCGTGATGGGCGAAAAGATCAGCCGCGGCTGCGACTATTGCCTTGAACACAATATCCCGTTCATGATCATCAACAAAAGCGGCGGAGCCCGGATGATGGAAAGCGCTTTCTCCCTGATGCAGCTCGCCAAAACCTCCGGTAAATTATCGCAGCTCAGCGATGCCAAAATACCCTACATCTCTTTGTGCACCGATCCAACTTTCGGCGGCACCACCGCTTCATTCGCCATGCTGGGCGATGTGATCTGCGGCGAACCCGGCGCCCTAATCGGCTTTGCCGGTCCGAGGGTGATCAAGGAAACCATCAAAAAAGACCTGCCCGAAGGATTCCAGCGCAGCGAATTTTTGCTGGAACATGGGTTCCTCGATTTCATCGTACACCGTAAGGAGCTGAAGGAAAAATTGGCTAACTTGTTGCTGCTCTTCAAAAGCTGACAGCCGCCAGTTCGTAACCCGGAGATGATGCGGCTGCACCCAAAAATATGCTGCTGAAAAAACTCTCCATAGTAACGGTTGCCGTTTTCATTTCAACAGGCGGTTTATTTTCCCAGGTGCCCTGTACCACCCTCGGGCAAAATCCAGAAACTGCTTTTCCCGTGTGCGGTACTTCCCTGTTTCACCAGGGCATCGTACCCACCTGTGGCGGCGCTCTGATGATCAGCCCCTGCCCCGATCCCTCCGGCATCATCACCAATAAAAATCCCTACTGGTATAAATTCACCTGCTTTGTCAGTGGCAAACTTTCTTTTTTAATACTGCCCGATGACATCAATGAAGATTACGACTGGCAGCTCTTTGATGTAACCGGCCGGAACCCATCCGATGTGTATACCGACCCATCCTTGTTTGTGGCCTGTAACTGGTCGGGTGAAAAAGGACTCACCGGCGCTTCGGATGCGTTAGGCGGCGTGTCGCTGATTGAATGTTCCGGTGCCGGAGTAAATCTTTTCAGCAGCATGCCCGACCTGGTTGCCGGGCGCAACTATCTTTTACTGGTAAGTCATTTTGAAGATACCCAGCTTGGTTATACACTTTCATTCGGCGGCCCCGGCAATACCGCCGTGATCACCGATACCCTGCCGCCCCATATGGCCAATGCCAACCGGGCGAGCTGCGATGCCACCCAGGTGATGGTAAAACTGAACAAGCGGATGAAGTGTGTCAGCATTGCCCCGAATGGTTCCGATTTCAGGATCTTTCCCCCGCTTGCCAACGTGATTGCTGCAGCCGGTATCAACTGCAGCAATGGATTTGATACCGATTCTGTATTACTTACCTTCAGTCAGCCGCTTCCATTCGGTAATTATGATCTCATTGCACAGCACGGAAATGATGTCAATACAATACTTGATCTCTGCGATAATGAGATCCCGGTTGATGAACGGCTTCCCTTTACCGTGCTTTCATCGGTGCCCGTTCCCATGGACACCATCCTGAACAACCGCTGCAGCAGCGATTCTCTAATATTGCTGATGGCTGATTCTGTTCAGTGCAGTTCCCTTGCTCCCAATGGTTCCGACTTCATCATTACCGGTCCCTACGCAACCTCTATCAGTAGTGCATTGCCGGCATATTGTGCCAATGGCCTCACCACAAGGATCATCATCAGGCTTTCCAGCGGCATGACCGTCCCAGGCAGTTTCCGGGTTGTTTTACAACGGGGCAATGATGGCAATACTTTACTCAGTAAATGCGATACCCCATCTGTTGCCGGAACCTTTATTCCTTTTACCATTTTACCAAAGCCCGTTGCCAATTTCAGCATGCCGGCTTCATTGTGTTTACCCAATGCAGTGGCAAACTTCATTAACCGTTCAACCATCGCTGATGGCACAGAAAATACTTTTCAATACCTGTGGAATTTTGGCGACCCGGCAAGCACACCCAACAATACCTCCGCACTGAAAGATCCAGCGCATAGATATAATTCGGCCGGGCCATTCAATGTAAACCTTCGGGTGACCAGTAACGGCGGTTGTGTGCATGATACGACCATCGTCTTTACTAATATTCATCCGCAACCCAGAACGGATTTCAGTTTCAGCAAGCCATCGCTCTGCATCGGCGACGCCGTAACGATGACCGATATGACCAACCCCATGGATGGAACCACCCTGCAATGGAACTGGACCCTGGGCGACGGATCGGTAAGAACCACCGCAAGCTTTACCTACACGTATTCGTCTGTACAAACATATTCGGTAACCTTGTATACGATCAACAGTCATGGTTGTTACAGCGATACCGTTTCCAAACAAATTACGGTGTACCCGTATCCAACAGTATATGCCGGTCCCGACAGGGTGGTATTATCCGGCGGGCGGGTTACCCTGCTCTCCCAGGTAAGCGGCAACCAGCTGCAGTATCTGTGGACGCCATCCACTTACCTGAACAGCATAAACATTCCCAATCCAACCTGCATTGCGCCGCAGAACGACATCACATATACACTGAGGGTTACCGCCGAAGGTGGATGCACTTCCAGCGATGACGTGTTTGTAAAAGTGCTGAAGATGCCGCGTATACCGAATACCTTTACTCCCAACGGCGATGGCATCAATGATGTATGGACAATTCAATACCTCGAAGATTATCCCAATAACCGCCTGCAGGTATTCACCCGAGCCGGTCAGCTGGTATATGAGAGCCGGGGCAATTACAAAGCATGGGATGGAAAGTATAAAGGCAAACCCCTTCCCTACGATACCTATTATTATATACTGGAGCCCGGCAGCGGCAGGGAACCGGTGACGGGGTATGTGACGATCATTAAATAAAAAGAACTAATAACGTCACGTATCTTTGCATTGAATTTAATATAAGGGTTTATGGAAAAAATAGAACTACTACAACTAATTAATTTTGGAGAGAGAATTGCCGAAGATGAAGTAGAAACTTTAGATAATTACTTTGTAAGAACTGAAGATTGGCGCCTTTTGTTTGACAACAATATAGATATTGTGTATGGAACAAAGGGAGCCGGGAAAAGTGCTTTATATACAATCTTAGATTCAAAGAAACAAGAGCTATTTGATAAGTCAATTTTATTAACAACTGCTGAGAACCCAAGAGGTAATACTGTTTTTGAAAATTTAAATATTGACCCACCAACTACCGAAATTGAATTTATCCGGTTATGGAAGCTTTATTTTCTTGTTATTACAGTTTCCGAATTTGCCGATTGGGATATCGATTCCAAAAAATTCATTGAAATAAAGAAAATTCTCACTGAAGCAAAATTAATTCCTGTACAAAAAGGATTGAGAGCGATACTTAAAGCCTGCAGAGACTATATAAAACAAGTAATGAATCTTGAATCAATAGAGCCGAAAATGGGTGTTGATGGGGCTTCGGGAATGCCAACGTCCTTTAGCTTAAAAGTTGCATTTAGAGAGCCTGATAACAATGAACTTGATGAAGGAATGCGCTCTATTGACTACCTCTATCAGACATTACAAGAAGCATTGGAAGAAGAAAAATTTAGCCTTTGGATAGCAGTAGACCGGCTGGATATCGCCTTTTCTGAAAACCTTGAACTTGAAACAAATGCCCTAAGGGCTTTATTCAAAGTATACCGAGATTTAACTCCTTACAGTAATCTTAGGATAAAGATATTTTTACGTGTTGATATTTGGAGAAGAATTACTGAACAAGGATTTCGTGAAGCCAGTCATATTACTAAGACAACAACAATTGGTTGGAAAAAAGAAACAATTGTAAACCTAATTATGAGGAGGTTACTAAACAATTCAATAATAACTTCTGAATTCAATATTAATAAGGATGCAATTTTGAATGACTACCGAAAACAAGAAGAAATATTTTATAAATTTTTTCCAGAGCAAATTGAAATCGGAGACAAAAAACCAAAAACTATTGATTGGATATTGTCAAGGGTTAAAGATGGAGCAGGAGTAGTTGCACCTAGAGAAATTATTCACTTATTAAATGAAGGAAAGTCAGAACAGATTAGAAGAATACAAATAGGGCAAAATGATTTAGAAAACGATAACCTAATTGGAAGATCTGCTTTTAAAATTGCATTAGACAAAGTATCAAAAGTAAGGCTTGAGCAGACAATCTATGCTGAATATCCTAGTCTAAAAAAGTATATTCAGAAGCTTTCAGGAGAAAAGACAGAACAAAAAATTGAAACTCTGTCAAGCATTTGGGGTATATCAAAGGAAGAGACTAGATCGATTGCGCAAAAGCTTATCAATATTGGCTTCTTTGAAGAAAGAGGTGATAAAGACGACCCTAGATTTTGGGTTCCATTTATGTATCGCAATGAATTAGAAATGGTTCAAGGAGTTGCAGATGTGTAATAAGTAAACTCTTTATCTATTTCATACCTTTCTGACGTTGCTGTTTAGCGCATAAATAACCAGCATTCCCCTATTCAACTTACCTTTGCCAAAACTTACGCATTGGAAATTTCGAACCGCAAGGCATACCACGATTATTTTTTTGAGCAGACTTATATTGCCGGCATGGTGCTGGCGGGCACTGAGATCAAATCATTGAGGGCCGGCAAGGCCAGCTTCATCGATGCTTACTGTTACTTTCACAAAGGAGAACTGTTTGTAAAAAGTCTCCACATATCCGAATACGCTTTTGGTACCTACACCAATCACCAGCCCATGCAGGAACGCAAACTGCTGCTCAATAAAAAAGAGCTCAGTCGCCTGGAAGCCAAAATAAAAGAGAAAGGATATTCCATCATCCCCCTTCGGATTTTCCTCGCCGAATCAGGTTATTTTAAAATGGAAATCGGCCTCGGCAAAGGCAAAAAGCATTATGATAAACGGGAAACTATTAAAGAGAGAGAGATGGACAGGGATATTAAGAGGAAATATGGAGTTTAAGGTTTGAAGTTTGAGGTTGGTGTAGGCTGGTTAAAAGCTCTTTAATTCATTTTACTGGTTTAACATCAAACCATAAACTTCAAACGTCAAACAATAAACTAGCATTCCGACAAACTCAACGGCACATTCACCGCCAGTCCGCCATCCGCCGTTTCCTTATACTTGCTGTTCATGTCAAGTGCCGTATCCCACATGGTTTTGATCACACCGTCTAAACTCACTTTCGCATAATCCGGTGTGCTTTGCAAAGCCAGCTGGCTGGCTGTTATGGCCTTGATGGCACCCATGGTATTGCGTTCAATGCAGGGTACCTGCACCAATCCGCCAATGGGATCGCAGGTAAGTCCGAGGTGATGTTCCATGGCAATCTCCGCCGCCATCAGTGTCTGCCGCTGCGTTCCGCCGAGGCATTCGGTTAATGCAGCAGCAGCCATGGCACTGCTTACACCGATCTCGGCCTGGCATCCACCCATGGCCGCAGAAATGGTGGCTCCTTTTTTAAAGATGCTGCCCACTTCGGAAGCCGTTAATAAAAACTGGATGATCTTTTCCTCCGAATCACCTCCGCAAAACGCAATATAATACTGGAGCACGGCAGGAATCACACCGGCAGCACCGTTTGTGGGAGCCGTTACCACCCGGCCAAAGCTGGCATTCTCTTCATTTACCGCCAGTGCAAAACAACTTACCCAATCGAGTATATAGGTGAAATTGCTGCCGCCTTCTTTTACAATTTTCAGCCAGCCATCATAATCAGTATAGGTTCTGTCACCAACCAGTTTTTTATTGAGCCCGGCACCTCTTCGCTTTACCTGGAGGCCTCCGGGTAATACCCCTTCGGCATGGCAACCGCGGTAAATGCATTCCTTCATCACCCGCCAGATATTGAGTACACCGTCTTTCGTTTCTTTTTCGCTGCGCCAGGCATGCTCATTTTCCATTACCACGTCGCTGATGTTCAGCCCGGTCTTCATACACCAATGCACCAGTTCATCAGCAGTGTTGATGGGAAAAGGCAGATGCACTTCGCTGCCGGCATGCTGGTCTTCTCCTTCCTTCACCACAAAGCCTCCCCCTACGGAGTAATAGGTTTCGGCAATGTTTTCGCCATGCGAAAGCGCTACCAGGAAACTTAAGCCGTTGGGATGAAAGGGAAGCGATTCGCTCATCAGGAATTCGATGTCTTCCGCCGGGTCAAAATCAATTTCATGTTTACCGGCCAGCACCATCTTTTTCATGTGTTTAATGTCGGCAATCTTGGCATTGATATTATTTACGTCGAAGGTCACGGGATCATCGCCACACAAACCCAGTTGCACGGCCACATCGGTTCCATGGCCTACTCCTGTTTTGGCAAGCGAACCATAGAGGATCACCCGCAGTTCAGTTACCCGGTTAAGCAATCCCTGTTGTTCCAGGCTTTTGGTAAAGCGCTGGGCAGCACGCCAGGGACCCAGGGTGTGACTGCTGGATGGTCCCACGCCTATTTTAAACATGTCAAAAACCGAAATAGCTTCGTGGCTCAATGGAATTGATTTTATTATTGAACAGCTACCAGCTGAATGCTGAATACAAGAATGGAATTAGGGGGTATACTGCCCACCTGGTTGGCTCCGTATCCCAATGATGGCGGAATATACAGGTTGATGGTACCGCCTGTTTTTGCCAGGGGCAATCCCTTTTGCCAGCCCACAATCAATTGTCCAAGAGCAAAAGTGGCACCCGTAAGATTCTCGTCGAACTTGGTTCCATTGGTGAGGTAACCAGAATACCTGACCGTTACATTTGAGCACAATGAAGCGGGAGAAGCGCCGGTACCCGTGGTGATCATTTCGTAATACAAACCGCTGGAATGCTGAATGGCGGCCGGGCGGTTGGCCGACACATAAGCCTGCAAAGCCGCGGCTTCGGAAGGCGGAATGGTAACAATGGCATCGGAATACCCACAGGTATTGTCGGATGATTTTTTACATCCGCCGGTTAAAAAAAGCAGGGCAGTAATGCCCGCCAGGAAGAATTGTCTTTTGTTCATGTATCAGTAGCTATTGTTTGATTTCAGAACCGGGAATGGTCGCCTTTTTCTTCAGCTCCCGGTAATACTGTTCATTCATCTCCCACTTATAATGCATGCGGAAGTAGGCAAAGAAAAGAACGGAGATGAAAACGGCAATCACAATGGTGACAAAGGTACCCGTTGTTGCTTTCGACATTTTGGTATACCACTCCGGGAAAAACTCATATACCACAAACAGCAGCAGCAACACCGGAACACTGAACAAAACCGCCACCGGCAGGCCGCTCAGCAGCTTCGAGCGTACAGTGCTCCGGGCCGTTCTTTCCTGCTCCCAATACACAATAAACTGTTGCTCTTTTTCCGTTATCATGATGCAAAACTAAGGCAATTTGGGCAATGAACAGGAGCCGCAAAGAAGCAGCGCTTACAGCTGATTTATCCATTACATATCCTGTTTCAGCACTGACAACACGACTCAAACTGTCTTTCATAACCCTTTGTTATGTAGCGAATATCTTGTAGGTTTGTTACGCTCAACCAATTCTGATGAAAATAGAACACCTGCTTGTACAGCATTTTTACAAACACAAGGAAGTTACCCTCCAGGGAATCGGCACCTTCCGCCTTTCTTCCGACTTTGTACTGCCTGCAGAAAATGACAAGGATACCGTCATTCCCGAGAATGCAATCTCCTTCCAGTTTGATTCAAGGGCGGCAGAAGACGATGCACTGATCAGTTATATCGTTGAGCAAACAAGAAAGATGCGGCCCCTTGCTGCCGCCGATCTTGATTCCTACCTGGTACTGGGCAAGCAGTTCCTCAACATCGGCAAACCATTTAAAATTGAAGGACTGGGCATGCTGCTGAAAAACCAGCAGGGCGAATACCAGTTCACCCAGGGATACAGTTTCAGCACCAAACCCGAAGAAGCGCCCCCGGCCGTGGTAAAGGAAAAAGCCGACGACGGCGATCTTTCATTCCGCGACGACAGCGGCCGGTCCGGAGGAGGAACTAAAAAAACATTTATGACTGTTGCTGCCTTGCTGGTGGTTGGAATACTGGGCGCTGCAGCCTGGTATTTTTTTATGCGCAATCCACAGCCTGCTGCGGTTGAAACAGCCACCCAAGTACCTGTTACCCCGCCTCAAACAGACACCGGCAGTAATACCACAACACCTGCCGTTACGGACTCGTCAACCCTGGCAAAAAAAGATTCAGTTCCGGCCGTTCCCCCACCCGTTGCACAAGGCAGTTATACCTTTAAAGTGGTATTCCGGGTATTGAGCCAGGGCGGAGCGCTGAAAAAGAAAATTGAGCTGAACAAGCCCAACGTGATCATGTATACCACCGATTCGGTGCATTATAAACTGGCCGAAGGATTCAACCTGCCCCTCAGTGATACCACCCGGATCAAGGATTCATTGCGGCTGTTCTACGCCTTCCGTACCTTCATCGAATTAAAATAGAAGGCGCCTGTCATGCAATCATCCAACCAGAAAAAAATAACCCTTGCCTTTGCGGTGCTGGCGCTGATGAACATCGCCGGCATTATTACCGGGTCGGAAAATCTGCACTACATCACCAAACCCCTGCTGGTACCTGCCTTGCTCCTGCTGCTTTATGTAACTCCTGCCAGGGCCGCCCGGAAGGCATTACTGATGACCGGGCTCTTTTTTTCATGGGCGGGTGATGTGTTCCTGCTGTTTGAATCAAAAAATGCGTTGTTTTTCATTTTCGGGCTGGTTTGTTTTCTCATCACTCATTTATTTTACATCAGTTATTTTCTGAAAATAAGGTCCGGCAATCCTTCCTTATTAAAAAAATACCCGCTGCTTATTGCACTTGTTGCTGCGTATGGGGTTTCCCTGGTCTGGCTCTTGTATCCCCACCTGGCCGATCTGAAAATACCGGTGATGGTGTATGCTGCAGTGATCTGCAGCATGCTGCTCAGCAGCCTGCACGTTTTTTTGAAAATAAACCGGAAAGCCGCTGCCGCTTATCTTGCCGGCGCAGCATTTTTTGTGTTGTCGGATTCACTACTGGCCGTCAACAAATTTTACCAGCCCTTTGCCGCTGCCGGCGCATTGATCATGATCACTTACTGTGCAGCCCAATATTTTATCGTACGCGGATACATTGAACAGGAATCATGACCAAAGACCAACTGCTGAACGAACTCTCCTCCAACACCTGGGTAATACTGAAACCTTCGCCCGTGGAAGGCGTGGGTGTATTTGCCCTGCGGGATATTCCCAAAGGCTGCCGCCACATGTTTGGCAAACCCGATGCGGCGGATGAATGGATCAGCATTTCCAAAAAAGAAATTGAAGCCCTGCCCGCACATGCCCAGTTCATTGTGGGTAATTACTGCCTGTACGACGACTCCCATTATTTTGTGCCGGCGCAGGGATTTAAAAAGATAGACCTTTCACTTTTCCTCAACCACAGCGATACCCCGAATCTCATTTCCATCAACGACGGCGATTATTTTGAAACCACCCGGGACATCCTTGCCGGCGAAGAACTGCTGATCGATTACGGCGGCATTGTGGATGGGGAATAAATTGTTCATTAATTTTTCGTTAACGCCTGCCACAGCTTTGATTTCCCCGGGAATCTGTTTACATTTATAGGCGCTGCTAACCCCACTGCTTTTACTCCGCTCCCTCATTTTTCATCATCAAAACAAGTAAACAACATGAAGCAATTCAAGTTTCTGATGCCGTTTGCGATGGGACTGAGCATGACGGCTTTCCTTTTCTCCTGCAATTCTGGAGAAGAAAAAAAGGCAGACGATAAACCTGCCGATACTACTGCCAAAGCAGAAACCCCTCCTCCGCCACCACCGCCTCCTCCGCCCAAAATGATGGTCATTAAATCGAAAGTGGCCAACTATGCCAAATGGCTGCCCGAATACGAATCGCATGATTCCGTACGGTTGGCTTCCGGCCTGCACAGCTACATGATTGCCCGGGGTGTTCAGGATACCAATACAATCATGGTAATGATGGTGATGGATGATACCGCAAAGGCAAAAGCATTTGCTGCATCACCTGGTTTGAAAGAACGCATGAAGAAAGCAGGTGTGGTGGGACCACCGGAGATCAGTTACATCGACGTGCAGATGCTTGATCAAACCCCCAACACCACCAGCACCCGGCTATTTGTTAAACACAAAGTAAAAGACTACGATGCCTGGAAAAAAGTGTTTGATGCCGACAAACCAAACCGGGAAGCAGCCGGACTCACCGACCGGTCGCTGTCCTACGAAATAGGCAACAACCACCTGGTATCTCTTGTATTCCTGGTGGCAGACATGAAGAAAGCGGATGAGTTTGGAAAATCAGACGTTCTGAAGAAAAAAATGCAGGAAGGCGGTGTGGAAGGAGCACCAATTATGTTCTATTACACCGTAGCCAAAAAATATTGAGGCTTAGGTCTATCTATCAATAGCTGCCGGCCAAAACCGGCAGTTTTTTTATGCCTCTGCCTGCCGCATCCTCCGGATCATAAAGAAATTGATCAGCATGGCACTCAGCATCGGCAGGTACACCACGCAGAAAAAAATAAAATAACCCACGGTTACCTGCGGCACGGGTTTTACCTGCACCAGCAACTGGTCGCCGATTACAGTTTCGGAGAATACCACACTGCGAACCAGGTTCCAGCCCAGGTGAATGGCTATGGGATAATACAGTGAAAAGGTTTTGGCATACGCATAGGCATACACCACACCCATCAGCCCGGTCGTGATGAACTCAACCAGCATCAGGAACGGGTTGCCGAACAGTTCATGAGAGAACCAGTGATAAATACCGAAAGAAATAGAAGATATGAGAATGGCTTTTACAGGCCCGATCCGTTTGATAAGGATATACATCAAGGCGCCCCGGAAAATAAATTCTTCAAACAGCACTGATTTAATATTCCACCATAATCCGCTGAAGATAAGTCCGGCCGACAGCCTTGGATTCAAATACCAGCTTTGTTGGGCAAACAGCATGCGCATAACAAAATCAGATGTACTGCAGATGGCCGTAACCAAAAAAAACAGCCCGAAGCCCAGCATACGCCACCGGGTGGGATAAAAGCCCAGCACGCCCAGCCCTTTTTTCTGAAAGAGCCAGAGTAATAACCAGGAAACCAGGAGCTGAATAACTAAACCAAGCATAGCAGTCAGATTAATACCGGTTCTCAATATAGTCAAAATCGGTCAGCCCCTGGCCAGGACGGCCTTGCAGATGCAGACAAGCTGCCGTATCTTACAGCAATTCGCTGGCCCTTTTAATACCGCCGGTTATCAGAAACTTCCTGTTCATATCATCCCTTGTTATTTTGCTGTGCACCCGGGCAACAGCGCTTAATTATTATTGGGTGGGTGGTTCAGGAAACTGGACCGACCTGAACCATTGGGCCACCAGTTCAGGCGGTTCGGTGCTTCATACGCAGATACCCACCGCACTCGATGATGTATTCTTTGATGCCAATTCATTTACGGCTGCCGGACAAACAGTCACTCTCAATGCATCGGCATGTCTGGCACAGAACATGGACTGGACAGGCGCCGTCAATAACCCGGTACTGGCCGGGGCAGGTTCAACCCTGTTGAAAATATATGGTTCACTCAGTTTTATCCCTGCCATGAATCTAAGCTTCACCGGTTCGGTGAGTTTTGAAGCAACGGCCGCAGGAAAAACAATCACCATGGCAGGCAAACAATTCCGGAACACCGTTACCTTCAATGGTGTAGGCGGATCCTGGACCCTGATAGATGCCTTCAGCGCCACTGCCATCATTTCCCTCAACAATGGCACACTCAACACAAATAATCAAACCGTTACAGCAACGCAGTTTACGTCCGTATCCCCGGGTGCCCGTGCCCTCAATATGGGTTCTTCCATCTTCAACTTATCAGCCACCCAGTGCTGGAACACGTCTCCTTCGTCGGGGTTAACATTGAACTGCGGAACATCCACCATCAATGCGACCAATGTAAATACCGGTTTTGCCGGCGGCGATCTTACCTATTACGACCTGAACCTGAATGCAGGCGCCATAGCCGATAACAACAGCTTCCATAATGTAACTTTTAATTCCGACGGAACGGTATCGGGCAATAACAGTTTCAGTAATCTAACATTCAGCAAAAACGGTATCCTGTACGGCAACAACAATTTTAATAACCTGGTATTTACAGCCGGTTATACTTATACCCTGAAAGATGGAATGACCCAGACGATCAATGGCACCCTTACAGCCAATGGCAATTGCGGCGCATTGATATCCGTTAACAGTGGCATTGCCGGCAGCCAGGCGGGCATCGTTCATCCGCCGGGAACCGTAACGGTTTCTTTTATCGTACTGAAAGATATTAATGCGGGCGGTGGCGCCAGCTTTGTTGCCAACAATGCCGTTGACCTGGGGAATAATACCGGCTGGACACTGAACACCAGCACCCCGAAAGATCTTTACTGGATCGGCAATGCCGGAAACTGGAGTGACGGCAATCATTGGTCGCTCAGCAGCGGAGGTGCACCTTCGGGATGTGCTCCCACGCCCATCGACAATGTTTTTTTTGATGCCAATTCCTACACAATCCCGGCGCAAACAACCAGTATCAATATCCCTACGGCTTATTGCAATAATATGAGCTGGACATCAGTTGCCAATAATCCTGCGCTGAACGGATCCGTAGCCAACCAGCTTAAAATCTTTGGTTCCCTCAATTTCAGCAATGCCATGACTACGCCCTTTGCCGGTGCGGTATGCTTTGAAGCATCAACAGCCGGCCAAACGATTACATCCATGGGCCGTACTATTGTTGGTGAAGTACGATTCAATGGTGTGGGAGGAACCTGGACATTGATGGATGCCCTGAACTGCAGCAACACCATTTTTTTAAACAGCGGTACCCTCCATACCAACAATAACAACGTAAATGCATCGCAGTTTTATTCTTCTGCACTGGGCACCCGCACGCTTAATATGGGATCTTCTGTTTTCAACCTGAGCGGCGGCACCTGCTGGAATGTGTCGGGTCTCAACCTTAATTGCGGCACCAGCACCATTAATGCGCTTGCCGGCAATGCCACCTTCCATGGCGGAAACCTCATTTATTATGATCTGAACTTTAACGGCATCGGTGACCTCACCGACGATAATTATTTCCGCAATGTGAATTTTCTGTCAGACGGAACCATCAGCAACAACAACAGTTTCAACAATGTTGTCTTCAGCAAAAAAGGAACGATAAACGGGAATAATATCTACAGCACCCTCAGCTTTACGGCGGGTTATACGTATACCATCCGGGATGCCAAAACGCAGACGATCATTAATGGGTTAAATGCCACCGGCAATTGCGGGGCGCTCATCACGGTCAACTCTTCTGTACCCGGTAGCCAAACCAGCATCAGTCACCCCCCGGGAACCGTTACTGTTTCATACATTGCCCTGCAGGACATCAATGCCATTGGCGGGGCAACCTTTATTGCCAACAATGCCATTGACCTGGGCAATAACAGCGGTTGGACCATCAATGCCAGTACACCAAGAAATTTATACTGGATCGGAAACAGCGGAAACTGGAACGACGGCAACCACTGGTCGCTCAGCAGTGGCGGGCCGCCCTCGGGCTGTTCACCCACCCCGGTGGATAATGTTTTTTTTGATGCCAACTCCTACACAATCCCGGCGCAAACAACCAGTATCAATATTCCTACAGCGCTTTGCAGGGATATGAACTGGACAGGCGTGACCAATAACCCCACCCTGGCAGGTTCTTTTGCCAACCAGTTAAAAATTTATGGTTCGCTGAATTTTGCTGCCGCCATGAACCAGTTCTTCCAGGGAACGGTGAGTTTTGAATCCAACAGCACCGGAAAAACAATTACGTGCAGCGGTAAATCATTCATCGGTGCAGTTAATTTCAATGGCGTGGGCGGATCATGGACACTGCAGGATGCATTCAGCTGCAACAATACCATCTCCCTGGTGAATGGTACACTCAATACCAATGATCAAACCGTGAATGCCGCTGTATTTTATTCCAGTTCAACCGCTGCCCGTACACTCAACATGGGTGCATCGGTATTTAATCTTTCATCAGCCACATTCTGGAACACCAATATCTCAACCGGCTTAACGCTTAACAGCGGCACTTCTGTGATTAACTCAACTGTAGGCGCCGGTTTTGTTGGTTCTTTCCTGGGAGGTAACCTCCAGTATTACGACCTGCGCTTCACCAATGCAGCCAGCATCCGCGGTGCCATTTTTGACAACAACAGTTTTCACAACGTAACTTTTACATCCGACGGTGTTATTTACGGCAATAACAGTTTCAACAATGTTGTGTTTAATAAGAACGGTGCCATGGATGGAAGCAACAGTTTCAATGACCTTACCTTCACACCCAATTTCACATATACCTTACGTGAAGGCAAAATACAAACCATTGCCGGCCGCTGGCAGATACAAGGGAGCTGTACCTCCTACATCATTCTACAATCGGCCACCCCGGGTTTGATTTCCACGATCATCAAAAATGCAGGTACCGTAACCGGTTTCAATCTTCATATCCACGACATCTTTGCCACCGGCGGCGCCAATTTCATTGCTTACAACTCCGTTGACCTGGGCGGCAATGTGGGCTGGAACTTCAGCACACTTCCTCCCCTCGCTAACCCGGGCAACATTATCGGTCCTTCTGCGGTATGTGCAGGACAAACCGGAGTGATTTACCACATACCACCCACAGCCGGCGCTATCAGTTATACCTGGACGGTTCCGCCCGGTGCAACCATCACCAGTCCGCAGGGTGATACCATCATCACGGTAAACTTTACAGGCGCCTCTTCGGGAAATGTAACCGTTACCGCTTTCAATGGCTGTGCATTCAGCAGCGCCGCCGTGCTGCCGGTTACCGTTGGTTCCACTTTTGTACCGGCAGTAACCATTACCACGGCCAGCACCACCATCTGTGCCGGTGTGCCCGTTACCTTTACCGCTGTACCAGTAAATGAGGGAAGCTCGCCCACCTATCAATGGCAGGTGAATGGAGTGAATACAGGAACCAATGCACCAACATTCACCACCAATGCGTTGATGAATGGAGATATTGTAACCCTGGTCATGACTTCCAGCCTGCCCTGTGCCGTACCGGCGTCTGCTACCTCCAACAGCATTGTTATTTCAATCAGTACAGCCCTTACGCCTTCGGTAAGTATTGCTGCCACACCCGGGAATACGGTCTGTTCAGGCACTGCTGTTACTTTTACCGCCACTGCCGTAAATACCGGCGGCGGAACGGTTAACTATGATTTTAAAGTGAATGGAATAAGTGTGCAGACCGGAGCGTTGGGATCATTCAACAGTTCAACACTTATCAACGGGGATGTGGTTACCTGTGATATCACGATCAGCGGCGGAACCTGTCTTACTTCTGCTACGGCTGCATCCAATACCATCGCGATGCAGGTGAATCCAAATGTTACTCCCGCCGTCCTTGTTTCGGCAAACCCGGCCGGGCAGATCTGCACGGGAACCATGGTCAGCTTTACCGCTGTTCCATCCAACGGCGGTACGGCTCCTGCTTATCAATGGAAACTGAATGGAACAAATGTGGGTGTCAATACCCCAACGTACTCCAATGCTTCCCTTACAAACGGCGATGTTGTTTCCGTTGTGCTTACTTCCAATGCTGCCTGTGCAACCACAGTCACTGTAATGTCCAATTCTGTTGTGATGAATGTAGCCAGCCCGGTAACCCCGGCTGTAAGCATTGTTGCAAGCGCTACCTCCATTTGTTCAGGATCAGCAGTAACTTTTACGGCAAGCCCGGTTAATGGCGGCAGTTTACCGGTTTATCAATGGAAGATAAACGGTGTGAATGCAGGAACCAATTCCCCATCCTTCACAACAAATGCATTAAACAATGGCGACGTAGTGAGTGTAAGCATGAACTCAAATGCAGCCTGTGCAACGCCAGGTACGGCAACGTCCAATTCCATAGCCATCAACGTGATTGTACCGGCACCGGTATCGGTAAGCATTGCAGCATCCGCAACAATCATCTGCGAAGGAACAGCCGTGGTATTCAATGCAACGGCCATCAACGGCGGCATCAATCCTTCTTACCAGTGGAAAATAAACGGGATCAATACCGGAACAAACAGTGCGACTTTTGTCAGTAACAACCTCATCAACGGAGACAATATCAGTTGTGAACTGAGTACAATAAATACCTGTTCAGCCTCCGTACTGGTGAATTCAAATACGATTGCCATCACGGTTAACCCGAACCCGGTTATCACATTCAATCCTGCCAGTCCATCCCTGATGGCAGGTAATTCGGTGCAGCTGAATGCGAACGTAACCGGCAGCATTGCCACTTACCTGTGGACGCCGCCTGCGGGCCTGAGCAACCCGGGAATTCACAACCCGATTGCCAGCCCATCGGCAACTACTGTATATAACCTGAAAGTAGTAACCACGAATAATTGTACATCAAATAAAGACCTGCTGGTAAAAGTATACCGCGATATTTACATTCCGAATTCATTTACCCCGGATGGAGATGGATTGAATGATGTGTTCAGGATACCGCCTGGCAGTTCGTTTTCACTGAAGTCCTTTTCAATCTTCAACAGGTATGGAAACGAGGTCTTCCGCACAAGCAACATTGGAGATGGATGGGATGGAACGTACAAGGGAACAAAGGCGCCAGCCGGCACATACACGTATATTATAAAGGGCTCCGACCTTCGGCGGGATATTATGCTCACGGGTACGGTGATCCTGATCCGGTAACCGCATTTATCATACTGCCCGTTCAATACTATCAATGGATAAAATAAAAATGACCAGGCGGCGGCATCAGACCAAAAAAGAATCCCCGGCAGTACTACCGGGGATTCTTTTACAAAACCACGTAAGGATTGTTATCCCAGTGATCCATTTTTTTTGATCTTACTAATTTTTTGAAATAACAATACAAATGTTTCCAACTTACTTTCATAGGCTTTCATCATTTTAACTGTTAAACAATAATTATAAAGAGCTTTATTTTAAAGTCCCTCTGCTGTACGGCAAAGGGACTTTATTATTTATGGTATTAATTGGTCAGACGGGGGAACGTCAGACCAGGTTCTTAGTATCCTCCCATTCCGCCCATGTCGGGTGCGCCGTGAGAATGCGGCTCTTCTTTCTTAGGTTTATCAGCGATCACACATTCGGTGGTCAGCATCATACCTGCGATGGAAGCAGCGTTCTCTAAAGCCACACGGCTTACCTTGGTCGGATCGATCACCCCTGCTTTGAACAGGTTTTCGTATTTTTCGGTGCGGGCGTTGAAGCCAAAATCGGCTTTACCGTCTTTGATCTTGTTTACCACCACGCTTCCTTC
>DMRT01000307.1 GCA_003455235.1 Chitinophagaceae bacterium | reverse complement strand
GCTTTCTGTTGGGTATTGGCTCATGTATTTCACAACAAACTGACGGTCGTCTTCACTGATATTAAAGCGCTGGCCCGATGGCACTTTATCCGGGAAAATCACACTCAGCAGGATCTGGTGCAGGTCTTCAAGACTAAGCCTGTTCTTTCTTGAAAAATCCATCGGCCCGTTCATCAGTACCCCGCCTTTGTAAAATCCCTGGCCCAGGCTGTCGGTACGCTGTACATACACAGCCCCGTTTCGTAAAGCCGGCAGCCGGTATACGGTATTTCCACTGCTGTCCAGAAACAGGATGGGATTTGTTTGCCTGTTTTCTTCGGGGGTTAAGAACACATCCAGGCGGTGGAGGATCTGGGCATCTTCGTATCCTTTTTTATGCAGTTCAGTATTAATGTATTCCTGGCCCAAAAACTCATAGAGGCGGTTATAGGCATCGTTATCGCTCACCATCAGTATTTTTTTGATGTAATGCCCGATGGATGGCTTTCCATCCGGCGCCGTGGGATCGTTGTAAACAGCGGTTTGTCCGCTGAACGAGGTTTCGGTGATCATGGTGGTATTGCGGTCGATGCCGGTTGCTTTTAACTCTTGCAGCTTTTGCAGGGCCAGCAGTACAATGGGCAGCTTTACCGTGGAAGCCGGGTAGAAATAACGGGCGGGGTTCACGTTAAAGTAATGGTTCCTGAGGGAGGCAATGCCATTTCGCCCCCTGTTTACCTGGGTATAGATCACCTGTACATTCAGGTCGCTTCGGTTGCTTAAGATGGCTGAAAAATACTGGGGGAACTGCTTCAGCAGGGATTCAAGAAAATCATCTGTTTTTACTGTATCGGCGGGCCTGGCAGCAGTGATGGTAACAGGCTTGTTATCCATGTTGCGGGTATGCCTGGTGGCTGAACAGGAAAGCAGGAATGCCAATCCTGCCAGTAAATGCGGGAATCCCGGGAATTTGGGCATCATATTGCCGATTTAACTGCAAAATCCGGAAAATTCTAAAATTAACCGCCAACAGGAGCAAACGGGTTTTTCCCCTATCTTTGCACACTTCTAAAATTCAACAAACTAGCTACTAAAAGTTACTTATTATGAAATTAAAAGGTTTGGTGTGGTTCTTCACGATTGCGTTGATAGTGATCTCTCTGTGGGAGTTATCCTATACATGGGTTGTGCGTAACTATGAAAACTCCGTAACAGCAAAAGCCGAGAAGATTGTTAAGTCCACGATGCCCGACTTAAAAGGTGCAGAAAGAACGGCAGCGATTGAAGCCCGGAAAAAAAGAATCCTCGACAGCACCGGCGAAAAAAGCATCTATCCCGTTTTTGGTACCACTTACCAGCAATGCAAGGCCAATGAACTGAACCTGGGCCTCGACCTGCAGGGCGGTATCAGTGTAACCATGGATGTAAACCTGAATGACCTGGTAAAATCCCTCAGCAATAATTCAAAAGACCCGCAGCTGCTGATTGCCCTCCGAACAGCCATCCAGCAAAAGGGTAAGGTGGAAGGTGATTTCATCACCCTGTTCACCAAAGAATACATCAAACAGAACGGGCCCGGTAAGCTGGCCGCTTTATTTGCCGGGCCAGGTAAAGAAGTGAAGATCGGTGATAACGACGAAGCCGTTACAACCAAAATAAAAACCATCGCTGCCGGTGCCATCAAAGAAACCTATAAAGTACTGGTTCGCCGTATTGATAAATTCGGTGTAGCCCAGCCCAACATCAACTTTGATGAAAACAAAGGCATCATCAACGTGGAACTGGCCGGCGTTACCGATATTGAAAGGGTACGTAAATTATTACAGGCATCTGCTCACCTGCAGTTCTGGGAAGTGTACCGCCTGGATGACCTGGATCCTTTCCTGAACACCGCCAACAAAAGTCTCCAGAATTATCTCAATGGCGTTACCGATACTACCAAAGTGGATACCACCAAGGTTACCGGTAATGAAAATGCGCTCATCCGGGTGATGAACGTGATCGCTCCGCAGCGTGATAACAATAGCGGTAAAGTGTTCTTCTCCCCCAATATTGGTATGGTGGCGTTAAAGGATACCGGTTTGTTTTATGAATACATCAACAACGATGTGGTAAAGAATGCCCTGCCTGCCAATTGCAAATTCCTGCTGGGTATAGAAGAGAAAGCAGCCAAAGGTTCTGAACGCATCTTCCCGCTGTATGCCATTAAAATGCAGACCGGCACCGACAAAGCTCCGCTGGAAGGTGAAGGCGTTCGGGAAGCCCGCCAGGATTTCGACGATAAAGGACGCCCGGCCATTAAAATGGAAATGACAGAGACAGGTGCCAAAACATGGGCCCGTCTTACCGGTAAAAACGTAAGCCGCCCCATTGCCATTGCCCTGGATGATATCGTATACTCTGCTCCGAATGTAAACGAGGCCATCGAAGGCGGAAGCTCCGAGATCGCCGGTAATTTCACCGTTCAGGAAGCACAGGATCTTGCCAACATCTTAAAATCTGGTAAACTGGATGCGCCCGCCAAAATTGTGGCCCAGCAGGTGGTTGGACCCACCCTTGGTAACGAAGCGGTAAAAGGCGGCGCCATGGCATTCGGCATCTCTTTCCTGGTGATCTTTATCCTGATGCTGGTATATTATAACACCGGCGGATGGGTGGCTAATATTGCATTGATCTTAAACCTGCTGTTCACCATCGGTGTATTAACCGCCATGGGCTTTACCCTCACAGCTGCCGGTATCACCGGTCTGGTGCTTACCATTGGTATGGCAGTGGATACTAACGTAATCATCTTTGAAAGGATAAAAGAAGAACTCGTTAAAGGAAAATCGTACCAGCTGGCGGTGCAGGACGGCTACCGTCGTTCACTGGCCCCGGTTATTGACGCCCACGTAACGTCATTGCTGACGGCCGTGATCCTGTTCTATTTCGGCCTTGGACCTGTGCTTGGTTTTGCCACCACACAGATCATCGGTATCCTGTTGTCGCTGTTCTGCGGTATCCTCGTATCGAGGCTCATCACCGATTTCTGGACAAAAAAGAACCGCCACTTCAATTATTTCACAGCAATTTCTAAAAAGATATTTAAACACGCCAACTACCGTTTCATCGAATTCAGGAAGTATGCCTACATGATATCGGTGGTGGTGCTGATTGGCGGCGTGGCTTCTTATTTCAACGGGTTCCACCTTGGTGTTGAATTCAAGGGAGGCCGCAGCTATACCGTTCAGTTCGACAAGGCCATACGCCCCGACGAGATCCGCGACGATCTTAAAGTTGCACTGGAAGGAGATAACCCCACCATCAAAACGGTAAATGACTCCCGCCACCTGAACATTACCACGGCCTACCTGAAGGAAAAAGACAATGCCGACAGTGCCGTGATTGCCAAATTATACGAAGGCCTTAAAAAAGTATTACCGGCCAATACCACCGAAGCACAGTTCGCCAAAAATAATATCCAGGGATTCTCTGCCGTACAGCCGAGCATTTCGGAAGACCTGAAACGGGGCTCCATCAAGGCCACCATCTTTGCGATCCTGATCATCTTCCTGTACATCTTCATCCGCTTCCGCGACTGGAGGTATTCCATGGGAACGATCTTCACCCTGCTGCACGACGTATTTGTTACCCTGGCGGTGTTCTCGTTCTTCAAGAACATAGTACCCTTCCCCCTGGAAATCGATCAGCACTTCATTGCTGCGATACTTACGGTGATTGGTTTCTCAATGAACGATACCGTGATTGTGTTCGACCGTATCCGTGAATACAGCCGCGATATGAAAGGTGCCACCAAAACCACCATCATCAACCGGGCCATCAACGATACCCTGAGCCGTACCATCATGACCTCGCTCACGGTATTCCTCACCCTGCTGATCCTGTTCATCTTTGGTGGCGAGGTAACACGTGGTTTCGCTTTTGCCATGCTGATCGGTGTAATCACCGGTACGTATTCTTCCATTTTTGTGGGTGTCCCTGTACTGGTTGATTTTGCCAAGAACAAGCCATTGGGCGCTGCCGACTCGGCAGAAGAAGTGAAAAAATAAATTACCTTCTTAGTTATAAACAAAGAGCCCCGTTAAAACGGGGCTCTTTGTTTAGCAGAAATGTTTTTAACCGGTATACTTCCCATGAAGATGCAGAACTTATCAAAGGCAGCAGCCATACTGATTCAGGCAACGAAATACATTTTAAGCATCCCTTTATTTTTCGCCTCTATTTCACCCCGGTAAATACAGGGAATTTGTGTATGCACGGCGGCGTAAACCGATTCTGAGATATTAATTTTACCGCCCTCTCCATTTTGTTCAAGCCTTGATGCTGTATTCACGGTATCACCCCAGATATCATAGGCAAATTTAGAACTGCCCATCACGCCCGCCACCACTGGCCCGGAATGGATACCGATGCGTAGCTTGAAGAAGTCTTTATTGGTTTTAGCCCTTTCGGTAAGCGTATCCTGCATCCATTGCTGGATTTCAATGGAAGCCCTGACGGCATTGAGGGCATGGTCGCTGCTTTCCGTGGGGATACCGCCCACACACAGGTATGCATCGCCAATTGTTTTGATCTTCTCAATGCCATGGCGTGCAATGATCCCATCAAATGCTTTAAAACAAAGATCAAGCTCCTCGATCAGTTCTTCAGCCGTTAGTTTTTCGGCACGCCGGGTAAAGTTCACAATATCACAAAATAATACTGTTGCATCCCGGTAATACCTGGGCGTGGCCTTGCCATGCTCCTTTAAATCAGTTGCCACTTCCTGTGGCAGAATGTTAAGAAGCAGGCTGTCTGTCTTCAGCATTTGCTGTGCCAGCTGTTCCGTTCTCTTCTCTACCAGCTTTTCCATGTTCTCATACAGGATGGCATTTTGGAGGCTCACCCCCATCTGCCCCGCCAGCATTTTCAGCAAGCCCACCCGTTCTTCGGTGAATACAGATTTAGAAAGCTGGTTGGCGAGGTACAGCATGCCGATCGATGCGTTCTGGTGAATGATGGGCACACACATAACCGATTTTTCGGCAGCGGCCAGCACATCAGGGTCGTTATTATAAGGAGCCGTATCAGAAGCAGCGTCCAGTATCAATGGCTCACCGGTATGGTTTACATAATTGAAGATACTAACCGGTATACCATTGGGCCTGCCCTTGCTTTTTTCCTGCTCATCCGCAAACTTCTGCGACACCAGTTCGTACCGGTTGTCTTTCTTAATCATGAAACACCCATACCGGGCCCCGGCATTTTCCATCGCAAACTGCATCATCTTGTCAATGAGTTTGTCCAGCACAATTTCACCGCTCAATATTTCGGTGGTTTTAATGATGGTCCGGGCATCAAATTGGTCTGCCGTAAATGTGTCGCTGTTTTGCGCTCCCCGGTTATTGCTTTTTTTCTGCTCCTTCAGCTCCGGGTATTTGGTTTCCCAGGCATAGATGACACTGTGCATCTCAAAGTAAGACAGGTTTGCTTTAATGGCACTAAAATAATCATACGCTCCATTCAATTTCAGGTATTTCATTTTCTGAATCCGCATCAATTCGATGAGCAGCGCCGGGAAATGAAACCCGTATTTTTTTGCTTTATCCGATGCCTGGCTATACAACTGGTGATTGACCACCCGCTTTTCAAACGACTCCATTTCAGCATCCATCAGGTCCTGTATCCAGCCAACATTTCCTTCAAAAAGGGTATTGGCTGCTGCAATCTTTTTCCGGTCGCTCTTTATTTCCTTTTTTATTTTTTTATAGTCCAGCGCATTTTCAAAAGCACAGTTAATGTATATAACCGTTTTAAGGGCCCTGAAATAAGGCTGCCAGTATAAACTCGCTGTATTTTCAATGTCCTTTTGATTCTGAAGAACATTTTTAAGCACATCTGCATACTGATTGTGCCAGGCACCCGTGAAGATTTTCATGAAGTTGTACACGAATAAAAAAACGGTGTTGTTGGCCTTACTTTCCACGTTGAACAGCTGCTGCTCTTCCTGGTCATCCAGCAGCGAAACATAACCCGGATCAAGCAGTTTGTTCAGCGTATTTTTAATGACCAGTGAAGCTCCGTACGCATTGAGCTGGCGATGGCGGACGTAGAATTTCTCATAGCTCTCAAACATTTCAACGATCTCCGAAATTTTACCTCCCCTGAAAAAGACGGAATTGGAATGGGTGTACAGGTTCCAGGCCGCATATTCCAGGTTACCGGTATTCAATCCTTTCTCATAATAAGTCAGGCACTCTTTTTCAAAAGACACCAGCGATTCTTTCCAGTGTGAGATCATGGTGGTATCAACAAACCCGGCTGCTGATACCAGCTGCGGTGCATCAAATGTTTCAAAAAGTTTCATTGCTTCCTTGCCCGCCGAATAGCCTGCTTCTGGTTTATGCATTACCCCGGCAAGGATCAATCCATATGAGCCATAACCGATGATGGATTCCGGTGTATTGCCCAGCTTATTACTCAGGTTGATCATTTTAAAAATGAGCAACGGATACGTATTCCGTTCCACAAAAAAGAAAGCTTCCAGGGCATTGTAAATAAGCTGCATCAATGCTATACCTACTTCATCCGTCATTTTTGGGAAACGGGTGATCTCTTTGATTTTTTTACTCGGAAAAGTTATCTGCGTTTTGATGGCAGCCCATACTACCTGGAATTTACCCGCCTGCTTCCTGGGAATAGTAAAGCCAAGTTCCTGGAACGCTTTCCGGGCAGTGGCTATGGCCTCATTCAACTGGTTCATGGCAATACTCCCCTTCAATACGGCTTCATAAATGCCTGACCGCTCAATTTTCCCTTTTGCCATGCCAAACGCCTTATCAGTATACTCCCGCACCTTGTCTTCCTTTTTATTGAGATAAGCTGACTGAATGAGCAGGCTGTAATTACTGATGTTTATTTCCCCTTCCTGTTCCGCAATTTTTTCAAAAAGGCTTAAGAACACGTAAGAAGATTCATAAGCCCCGGAAGAAAATGCCCACTGCCCGGCTTCCAGCAGAATTTCAGCTGATTTTTTACGGTGTTTGCTGTTCTGTAACAGGTTACCGCAGGAAGCCAGGTGATTGGCGGTTATAAAAACGTTTTCAATTTCTGCCGGATTGGTAATGATGAATTCTGCCGCTTTAAAGTGAAGCTCTTCACGTTGTGCCGGTTCGGTAAGGCTGTAGAGTGCCTGCTGTATACGGTCGTGTGTAAAGCGGAATTTGATTCTCGTTTTATTTTTTTCGTAAAAGCCGGGTACAAATTTGTAATCAGAGTCAACGGGCTCAATAATATTTTCCCGGATGGCTTCCCACAGCTGGTTGTGTAAGTCCGGTTCGGGTATCTGGGTAATAAAATGCAGGGATGCCAGGCTGAAATCATTACCAAGGCAGGATGCATACGTAAGTACCTCGAGGTTTTGCGGTGAGTTATTTTTGATCTTATCAATGATGACGGTGGCGATGTTTTCGTTAACCGCCAGTTCACGGATACCGGCGATATTCCATTTCCATGTATTATCGGCAGCGTTGAGCCAGATGTATTTTTTGCCGTAGAGGTGATCGAGCAGCTGGTTAATAAAAAACGGGTTGCCCTGGGTTTTTGCATAAATCAGGTCGCCCAGCTCCTTGGTATCCGTTTTAGCGATTGAGAATGTTTCGGAAAGAATTTCATTGGTATCATCCGCTGTAAGGGGTTTCAGTTCCAGGAAATCAACAATGAGGTTATGATCGGCCAGCACCTCCTGCTGGTTTGTTTCTATATCGTTTAATACCCTAACAAAGGGATGTGTTGAATTGGCTTCGTTATGGCGGTACGACATTACCATAAACAAGGTGCGCAGGCTACCATCTCCGGAAATGCTTCGTAAAAGCTCGATGGATGCATCATCGGCCCACTGCCAGTCGTCGATAAAAAGCAGGAGCGGTTTAGTGATCTTTAAAATGCTTTGAAAAAACAGAGAAACCGCAAATCGTACCCGGCTTTGCTGTTCTTTTGGATTCAACTGGGGCAATACAGGTACGTCAACCAGGATGGCTTTCCACCTGGGTGCGATCGCTAAAATGTCGGCCTCCAGGCCCTGCATTGTTTCGTTTAAAAGGCGCCGGCACAGCGCTATGTCCTCTTCACTTTCAGTAAGCAGTAATTCGGCCAGCTGATCCAATGCCTGCGACCAGCCATAATACGGCACGTTCCGCTGCAGCGAATCAAATTTGCCTGTTATGTATGCTCCTTTGCCGGCCGTCAGTAATCTTGCTGTTTCCCGTACCAGCATGGTCTTGCCCAAACCACTGAGGCCCCTGAGCCCCAGTAATATTTTTTTTCCGGAAGCGGCTTCTTCAAACAGTGAAAATATCTTTTCAATTTCGGCTTTACGGCCAACCAGTTTCTGGGTTACATTGAGCCGGACGGGCAGATCCCCTTTGCGCAATTCAAAATCAGCCACGGTCCCTGTCCTGATCCATTCTTTTTTGCAATGCTCCAGGTCAATCAGCAGCCCGGTCAGCGACTGGTATCGTTCTTCCGCATTCTTAGCCATCAATTTATTGATGACCGCTGCCAGCATTGCAGGGATCTGCCCGTCGACCGCAGTTAATGAGGGCGGCACCATGGCAATATGGCAATGAATAAGTTCCTGGGCAGAGAGGTGCTCAAATGGTTTTTTGCCACAAAGGACTTCGTAAAATATAACGCCCAGGGAATAATAATCCGAACGGTAATCAACTCCCCTGTTCATCCGCCCTGTCTGTTCGGGCGAAATATAGGCAAGGTTTCCTTCGATCACCGAAAGCCCTTTATAATTTGTATTCTGGAACTGCTGCCTGGTGCCGAATTCGAAATCAATAATATGTACTTTATCCTCTGAAAGATTTACGAGTATGTTTTCGGGACTAAGGTCTTTGTGGATTATTTTTTTGCTGTGTATCTTCTGGAGTTCCTCAATTATTTTAAAACAGACATTGAAGAAAAAAACCAGCCCGTAATTTTTACTGTCAATTTCCTGCCGCAGACTCTTCCCGTTGTAAAACGGCCGCATCAGTACCGGCACCTTGGCCAGTTCAGTAATCTCAATTTCAGAACTGTCTTCTTCCTGGTCAAGCAGCAGGTTATATTCATTATAAAGCCCTGCATTTGCGGGATTTTTGCTTTGCTTCAAAATAACCTCCTTCCCGCTTTTATCATGCCTGGTCCGGTAAATAGTGGAATGATCGCCGTCGTAAATGGTCTCCAGAATTTCGTATTTTTTTTCTGATGCCATGAACACTGATTTAATTCTTTACCCGTATCACAACCTTATTCCTTATGGAGTTTTTTGAGCGTACCAGTCTTTGTAAACATAGTTATTGAAAAAATCCTTCATCACGCCTCCGTCAATCAAACGGTCAATTACGGCATTGTAATCCTTCTGCACGTCCACATCATAGTCGAGGTTAAAGGGCAATGCCTGTTCCAGCCAGGCCGAATGTAATGTAAAGCAAAACTGGATTCCATCAAATTTAAACTTACATACCGGCCCTTCAGCAATCCGGGCTGCATCAAAAACCCAGTATTCCGACCGGTATGCTGTAGGTGCCGCCTGCGGCATACCGGCCTGCATGGTACAAAAAATATGACCATCCAGTTCATAAGCAATGCCGGCGGATGGCTGGGGCCTTGGTATAAAATGCAGGCTTCTTATAAAGACATTCTTTTGAAACTGGTAATGGTCATCGGGCTGCATGGTCTGGCAGTTCAGCCTTACCAATGTTTGCGGAAGGTCTTGGCTGGTGAGACGGAGTATTTGTTCTACAGGAACTATCCTGTTTTTATAATCGGTATATAAATTATAAATGAATTCAGTGAGCATTCTTGAATCAAGTCCGTTGGCAACATACCACAGGCATTTTATTTGTGCCACCGTTTTTGTTGGCGAAATCATGTCGCGAAAAGTATACAGACCGAGCGTCCAGGTATTGGGTCCTATATCCGGTTCATCTGTTTTCCCGGTATCGTAATACTGTTTTGAATTGCCCTCGTCAATCTGCAATGCGTTTACATCGATTACCCATTTACCGATGCGGTTAATATCCATGCTGCCCAGTGCAAAAAGGCTGATCATAGAATTAGAGACCGGCTCTCCCGTCAGTTTAGACAGGTCATAACTCCGTATCCATTCTGCCACGCAGGCAGCCGTATTGTGTATTCCATAAAGGGTGATCTTTCCTTCCGGGTTTTCGTAATCGCAGGAATAATGAATGGTCTCTACGGGAATGGGCGCCTTAAGCTTAAAAGCGGTTGCCGCCCCGCCGCCTGCTGCAAGCGAAGACCTTTTTACAATATAACAATCGGTATAAGGCTGCATGGTTCCGGCCAGGTGTTTACGCAAAAAGCCGTCGATAAAAGGATCATCGGGAAAAGGATTATTGACAAGCAGGTCATAAGAAAATTTGAACGCACAATCCGTTAACACAATAAAATCCCTTGTAAGTGCCGTCTGGTGCATGCATTCTGATATCAGCAGCCTGTTTCCGGATTGATCCGTAAGTACCCATTTTTCAATCTGCTGTTTTCCTTTCCACCGCATGAGCCATACACTCGGTTCAACCGTCGCCTTATGGCCTTCCGTTTTAATTTTGCTGTCTCCTACATAATAATCCAGGTTATCGAAGAAATCCTTTAACCGTTCCTTGACCGCTTCGTTATTCATTTCCTTAACCATTCCCCGGCACAATGCGGCCAGCTTTTCCTTGAATTTTTCAGGATCCTTCCGCAAATAATAAATCGTCTTCGGGTTACATACATACGCTTTGCCATCCGACATCTGGGAATAATTAACCGTAAACACCTCTTCCGTATCAGGGTCAAAACTGGGATGAGCTGTGGTTTGAACCAACTGGAATGCCCAGGGCACTTCAGGCGGTGTACCAATGACCCAATCATCATGCCCGCCAACAGGTGTTTTCAATTTCAGGCTGGCCGGGTCCATAATAAATGGACGGCCCACATCATACGTAGCCAGTAAAAAAGGGTTGGAATCAGAAAATTTTACCGGTATCGCTGCTGTATTCAACAGGTTACGTGACCCCATAAACAGGCTCATTCTTGTAATACCAAAATTTTCAAATCCGAAAAAGCCATATTCATTGGTACCCTGCCGTGAATGGAGATCGGCAAAATAGCAAGGGGTTTTCATCAAACTTGATTTAAACACAGGAGCCTGGGTTCCGTTAAACCTTACTGAAATGATCATCCCGTCGCCATTCATGATGGGCGTTCCATATTCTTTGTTGTACGTACCATTGATCTGTTCGGGAAAGGGCAAGCCCCTGCTGTTTACACTGCCGGCGGGATAAACGGAATAGAATACTCCGTGGAGGTCATTGGGAATGGTTCCTTCAAAAATATCCAGCTGCCCGCTCACCTCGTTCCGGTTTGTCATTAATAATATCCTGTCTTCGGGCGATTGCAACCTTGGTTTTAACCGGTCATTCAGTTTTATTTCCTTAATGATCCAGTCTATAATTTTTTTGAAAAAGGATATTATCGCATTCCAGATTTTTTTGAACACTGTTGGCAGGTTTTAAGTAAGGTGATACAAGCGGAAATCAAAGGGTGTCTTGAGCAGAAATCAAAGGGTGTTCTAAATTACTTATTTTTTTCCCAATTAATAATAAGGACCTCCGCATCGGGGTCTTGCTGAAAGAACAACCCCGCAGCATGTAAAATCAATAAAAAAAGAGCCTTGTAAATAACAAGGCTCCCGGAAATCATTTTTTGCTGATCCAGCTACACGGCAAAACTAGTTCCGCATCCGCAGGTCTTGCTTGCATTGGGATTATTAAACGTAAACCCCCGGCTGTTTAATCCATCCTGCCAGTCAACCTCCATCCCAGCCAGGTAAATACCATGCGACCGTTCCATGATCACAGGTATGCCTTCAATATCAAAGCGCTCATCTTTTTCAGAACGGTCATCAAAACCCAGCACATAGGTCATGCCGCTGCACCCCCCGCCTTTTACGCCAATGCGCAGGAATTTGCCCGAGGCGCTTTCCTCCCCCATCAGCCGTTTTATTTCTGCCACGGCAGGTGCCGTGAATGATATGGGTACCGAAGTTGTTTCCATGTTCTTTCTTTTTTACAAAATTAGAAATTTCATCTTTTATGCTTTTACGAATTGCGATTTTATAATTACTGGCCGGCATGCCTCATTATTCCCTTAATTTTGTCCAAAACCAGTTATTTATGGACCTGTCGGCCACCATGGTACAGAATATCATCTTCGGAGCCATTTTCATGTTCTTCATTGCCATTGCCTGGCTTCTGGCCGAATTCAAGGGTATGAAAGACGAAATCCGGGAACGCCTCGGTATCAATAACGAAACATTGAAGCTGAAGTTGCAGGCTTACGAACGTTTTACCCTCTTTGCCGAACGGTCATCGCTTAAAAACCTGGTTTCCCGTACATCGGCAGCCGGCCTGTCGGTGGTAGACCTTCAGCTGGCCCTGATGGAAACCCTGCGTTCGGAATATGAATACAACGTAAGCCAGCAGATCTACATAAGCGCTGATATGTGGAAAGCCATCGGGAACCTGAAAGACCAGAATATCTTTATCATCAACCAGCTGGCAGCCACCCTGCCTCCCAATGGCAATGGTATTGAATTAAGCAAACGGATCCTCGAATATGTAGCCACCACAAACTCCGATCTTAGCGCTGTGGTTTTGAGCGCTTTACAGTTTGAAGCTAAAAAACTGCTTTAAATATAACGACTGCAACAACGCCTATGCCTGCAGAAAAGAAAATATTCACCGATTCTGGAATTGAAATTAAACCACTTTACGACCGGCCCGTTAACCGGGATGAAAAGCCGGGTGAGTTTCCCTTTACCCGGGGTGTACAGCCCGATATGTACCGGGGGAAATTATGGACCATGCGCCAGTATGCCGGTTTTTCCACGGCCGAAGAAAGCAACCAGCGTTATCATTACCTGCTGAGCCAGGGAGTGAGCGGCCTGAGCGTTGCTTTCGATCTTCCCACGCAAATCGGGTACGACAGCGATCATCCCCTGGCGGATGGCGAAGTAGGGAAAGTAGGCGTGGCCATCGACAGCCTGGAAGACATGGAGATCCTCTTCCGGGGCATCAAACTGGACGAGGTGTCGAGTTCCATGACCATCAACGCAAGCGGTTTTATCCTGCTGGCATTGTATGTGGCACTGGCAAAGAAACAAGGCGCCGATCTATCCAAACTATCAGGCACTATTCAGAATGACATCTTAAAAGAATACGCCGCCCGCGGAACCTATATCTATCCTCCCAAGGCATCTATGCGCATCATCACCGATATTTTTGAATGGTGTGCCAGGGAACTGCCGAAATGGAATACCATTTCTATTT
>DMRT01000199.1 GCA_003455235.1 Chitinophagaceae bacterium | reverse complement strand
CGTGCTTGGTGATGGAATGGCCGTGGAACCCGTGAACCAAATATCCTGTGCCTGGAAGTGACTGAAGTTTGGATTGGGATATGTAACCCCCTGCACCAGGTTTACTTTACCTGCATCAAAAAGACTCTTTAGCCCTGTCATCGACGGGTGAAGGCCGGTGGTGCTGGTTCCGGTAAGGGGCAATACCGATGCCTGCGGCAGCAGGATGCTGGCCCTGGCATTGGATAATTCGGTATAGCGGTCAAGAGGTACCACCATATTCAGTCCGTCATTACCGCCGTTCATCTGGATGATGACGAGCACCCGGTCGCAATTGGCGGTGGGCATCGAGAGTGCCTGCAGCAGCGGATGCAGGTTGGCATCGCCGGCATACACAGGAATTCCCTTGATCATCATCGGCACTGAAAAAAGTGCGGTGTTTCCTAAAAATTTTCTACGGTTCATGATAAGAATATTTTTACATCAACTGGTATTCGGCCAGCTGCAGCATGGTTGTTAATAAAGAATTGAGCCGGGTTTTTACCGTGTTGGTATTGGCCGTGGTTGGATTGGCGATGTAGTTGTTCCAGGCCGTGGTCCAGTAACTGTTGGTTACCTGTCCGCCCAATAAGGTCTGTATCTTGGTATCCGTTTTATACTGGGCCGGAAGATCCACCGGCAACAAATATTGAATAACGATATCGATCAGCAGGTCCGGGTCCTGTATGGTGGCATTGGGCCATTGCTGTACCCAGGCAATGGCATCCACTTTTATGCTGAGCCCGCCCGAAGTAAATCCATTAATGAAGCTGGTGAGCAGTGATGCCCGTTTCTGGATGCTGAACGAATTGATCCAGTTCTGGTAAAACATCGGCTCCTGGTAATAGGCCTTCCAGCCCGATACATTCGGCACCAGTCCATACCCCTGCTCCAGGTTGGTATAGGCATAACTGTGAAAGTACTGCCAGATGGTATATTGGTTAACGATCTGCGGATTGGTGGTAGCCACCGCCGTGGTGTTGATGTTGAGTGTACGCAGTGTGCCGGCGATGAAATCGACCGGGCTCTTGATCATTACACCTTTGTTGGCTACGTCGTAAAAATGCTCGCTCTTAAACAGCTTGCTTACCACGGGCGCCATCTCCCAGTTGTTGCTTACAAGGAAGGCCGCCAGCGGAACAATCACGTTTGCCTCCACGTTGGCATCAATATCGTAATAGACGAAGTACCGGTACAGGCGTCGGCAGATATACTTAGCAATCGTATCCTGCTGGTACGTGAAAAGCATATCAAAGAACAGATCGAATTCATTGGCGCCATTGGCCCCGGCCTGGTTGGCAATGGTGGTATTTCCAAAGAACGAAGAGAATACTTTATTCGTCTGGTTGTGATAGGCCGAATTGAAACCCGGGTTAAATGGATAAGCCGCTACAAAACTCGGTACCCGCCATCCCGAAAACACTTTCGATGCGGCAATGATATCCGGTTCGGTATAATTCTGCGTGGGTACTTTACCCAGGGTGAACAATTCCATCAGTTCCCGGGCAAAATTTTCATTAGGCACCGAAGCGGTGCTGTACTGGTTACTCAGGTATACCAGCATGGCCGGCGTTTTGGCAATGGCCTTGATCAGTGTTTTGAAATTGCCCAGCGCATTGGTGCGGAGCAGTTTCATGTAATCGTGGCACATGGTGGAGGAATTGTTCTGCATGCCCCGTACGTCATCAAAGTTTACCGGGATAAAATGGTACCAGAACATCGTCATCTTTTCCCGGATCGTTGTATTCTCATTAATACATAGTCCCCAGCTCCAGTCCACCAGGCTGTTCTGCCGGTACGAATTCACCGTGCCGTCGTTGCTGCCCGCAAGATAGGCCAGGTTGTTAGACGTCCAGCTGTCGCCCAGCAGGATGTTGCCGCTGTCTACCGCGGTATTATTATAGTGATTGAGTGGTGTAGCCGAAACATTGGTGATGGCACCCAGGGTAAGCATGGCATCCACCGCCGCAGAGGGAGTGAGCGCAAGCAAGGCTTCCAGTTCTGCTTTCTTTACACCAAACCCAACGCGGCGCAACAGGTGGGTGGCTTCCCATACCGTCCAGGGGCCGGCATAGGGATTGAGCCCGCTGGTTACATTGCCCACCCGGTCGGTGGTACCCGGGTCTTCCTGCGTGGGATTTTCCACAATACGCTGGGTGTACTTTCTTGGCCCCAGCGTGCGCCTTGCATATTTTTTAAAAAGCGGATCCGGCTCATTCGGTGGCCCGTCGGTTTCCACACCCGGTTCTGCAGTGGTAAGCCCTGCCAGGCTTTTTAAAAACTCTTTTCGCTTTAGTTTTTCGTTTCCCATAAAAAGTTATTTAGAAAATGGTTTCAATACATTCCCTATCGGGTATCACCGTTCATAGATCAAGCTTGCTAAAAATTAACCCGTAACAGGTTGCGTAAACAAAGGGTAGAGAATGGTTGCCGGTTAAAGACGATTAGGTGTGATGAAGATAAAATATTTATTTTCTAATTGAAAATTAATTCTTTGTTTCCACTGGATTTTGTGAAAAGAAAAGTCCGCCGGGTGGCGGACTGAAAAATCTTGAAAATCAATGGACAATTGACCCTGTTTGGAATTTATTTCGGCTTATACTCCAGGACCAGTACGGCATTTTCGGTAAGGCTGGCGCTTGAATGCAGCTCGTACCGTTTGTCGCCGGCCTTTACCACGATGGTTGCTGTATTGGGCGGGATGCTGCCCAGGTTATTGGCAAAAAGTACAATCTCGTGTTGTGCGGCTTTTTCATCCAGCAACAGGTTTACGGTGAGCGGTTTGTCGGTAAGGCCCCTGTTGCTTACGAGCAGTTTGCTGTTATAATAGACACTGATGGAATCTCCGTCGATCGTTCCGTTGTCAAATATATCCAGGGTAATGTTGGTTACCGATACCGGCAGGCGGCTGAATACCGTATTCTTGCGGGTTGATACAACACTCACACTGTCTTTCTTTACCGGGGTCGTGTTTGTATTTGTATTGATCTTATACTCTTTGGGCACTTCAGCACCCATCAGGTTTTTACCAAAATAATCCCAGCGGCGGCGGGTCATGTATAAGGCGTCGGCACCATACCCATGGCGGGCATTGGGAAATACCACCAGGTCGAAATCTTTATTGGCCTTTTGCAGGGCTTCCACCACCAGGTAGGTATTGTAGGGAGGCACATTGTCGTCCATACCACCATGCGCCAGCAACAGCTTGCCCCGCAGGTTCCCGGCATTAAGCTGGTTGGCCTGTTCTTCGTAATTGGTTTTGCCATTGGGCCCTTTTGCCTCAAGGCCGATATAACGTTCTCCCCAATCGTCTTCATAATTGCGGTTATCGTGATTACCCGATTCGGAGATGCCCACTTTATAAAAATCGGGATAGGTGAACATGGCATCGGCAGTGGCAAAGCCTCCACCGGAGTGACCCCAGATACCTACTTTATCAAGGTCCATATAAGGCCTTGATGCGGCCAGTTGTTTGATACCCGCCACCTGGTCGTTCAGGGTATTATCGCCCATATTTCCATAACACACATCGTGGAATGACTTGGAGCGGTCGGGGTTGCAGGATCCATCAATGATCACCACAATAAAACCAAGATCCGCCAGTGCCTGGTGATCGCCGCGGGAAGGACCGAAATTACGGGTGCCTACTCCTCCACCCTGCGGACCGGGATACACATAATTGACAATGGGATATTTTTTCGACGGATCAAAGTCTTTGGGTTTGAACATGAGTCCGTACAAATCCCACTTCCCATCGTTTGACTTTACCTTGATGGGTTCAGCCGGCTTCCAGCCGGTGGCCAGCAGTTTGCTGATATCGGTACGTTCCAGTTCGGTGATCAGCTTTCCCTTCATGTCCCGCAACACAGAAACCGGTGGCACATTGGGTTGAGAATAATTATCCGTAAAATATTTTCCGTCGGGCGACAGGTTGATATTATGATTGCCGTCTTCCGGTGTAAGCAATTTTAAATTACTGCCATCAAAATGAACACTGTAAAAATGAGCGAAGTAGGGATCACGTCCGGGCTCACGGCCATTGGCCATGAAGTACAGCAAGCGGTTCGCTTCATCTATTTTCAATAACTGGGTAACCACGAAGTTGCCTTTGGTAATTTGATTTTTTAGTTTACCTGTTGCTGCATCATATAGGTACAGGTGACCCCAGTCGTCCCGCTCACTATACCAGATGATCTCATTTGTTTTATCGAGGAAGCGGTTATTGATGGTTCTCTGGCCGCTTTCGTACTGGGTGGCCACTTTCTCTTCAAAAACATCTCTTACATCCCCGGTGAGGGCATTGGCAATACGTACTTTTTCAATTTTATGATCGCGGCTGGTGGACACAAACATCAGTTTGCTGGCATCGGCATTCCATTCATTATCATCATAGGGACTGCCGGAGGCGATGTCATCACTGAGAGTTCCCCGCCGGTCATCGGAAGGCATTTTCAGGCGGATCATTTTACCGTTGTCCACTTCAATGATCACCCGTTCTATCTGAATGATCTTTTTGTCTTCGGGGAGGGGGTATTTCCATTGCTCCAGTTCGGGCGCACCTACTTTTGTTTTAACAAGGTACATATCATGCACGTGGCGCTGGTCCTGCTGAAAAGTGGCGATCTTTTTCGAGTCGGGGCTCCACAGCAGGATGGGCCGGTCGCTGTGTGTCCACCCCGCATTATCGGTTGCATAACCATAGTCCTTTACGCCATCGGTGGTAAGCTGGGTTTCCTTTTTGGTTTCGAGATCACGCACCCACAGGTTCCAGTCTTTGATAAAAACCGCTTTTTTCCCGTCGGGAGAAACGCTTTCCATTCCTCCTCCTCTTCTGCGGCCGGCGCCTGCCGCGGCCCCGCCATCAGCTTCGGGCAGGATTGATTTTTTATCGGGACCGGTTTTGCGGGCACCGGTAGCAGGATCGATCAACACAAATTCCACTCCACCGGGAACCGAAACAGAATACCAGAACTTACCATCTGGCAGCCAGATGGGATTTACATTATACCGGTAAACCAGTTTGCTGGCATTGAAACCAAGCGCCTTGGTGGCTTCGTCATAATCTTTTGTAGTAAGAACTTTTTTGTCGGATTGTGCATGAGCGCCAAGTGCAAACAACGAAATACAGGCGGATGCAATAAGAATATGCTTCTTCATATATCATTCAGCGGGTTTATACACTGAAGAATAAAAGTAGCGAATCTCTCCTAGATGTTGTTTTGGAAAGAGATGAGCGGCGGAACAGATTTTTCCCCCGACATTCAAAGTAACGCAGCACAGAGAACACAAAGGCATATGTAAAAAACGGCCTTGTGCTCTCTGTGAAAACCTGGTTCCGGGGTGGTACTCCTCCCTATAAACACCGATAGGGCAACAAGTGCCCTACGGTTCCCGGCGTACCGGGTTGGTTCAACAATCAAACACTTAGCTACCGGTTTTGATCCATTCGATGGCTCTTTCCAGTACCCTGTCTCTTTTATGCTGAATATCGCTCAGGCTGTTGGTTGTTTCAATATCGGGTTTAATGCCTGTAAAATCTTTTTCGTCTCCATTGGCCCGTAAAAAAATCTTGGTGGCCGTGGTGGCTACAATGTGGGTGTTGGGCAGCATGAAGGAAAATATTTCGCCAGAGTCGTTTCCGGATTCTGCCGTTGATTCACCGATGAGGGTGGCCAGTTTAAAATCTTTGAGCGCATTGGCCAGCATGTTGGCGCTGCTGAAAGTGCCGGCTCCAATGAGCACACTTACTTTTCCGGTATACCGAAGGTCATTCGGCCGCGGCTTAATCAGCTCTTTTGTTTTGTATTCGTACAATGTTCCGTTTTTCCATTTTTTAAACCCGTCGGGTAAGCCGTTCATTTTTGCATACAGTTTGGAATGACTGCTGATCCTCACTTTCACACCACTGGCGCTGCAATAGGCCTTGTCGCTGATGTAGCTGATGAGGGTGTCGCCCAGGCCACTGTCGCCACCGCCGTTCTTTCGGATATCGATGATTACACCTGCCGCCTTCCTGCCGCGGATCTCCCGGAATGCATTGCGCAGGAACAGGGCAAAGCTGTCCCTGAGTTTAGTATTCATGTTGTTGAATTCGATCAGCGCAATATTATCACCGGTAAAACGAATAGAAAAAAGTTGTGTGGGCACCGACAGTTCGGCAACGATTATTTTACTCATGCTGTCGGCCTGCCGAAATGTATATCCTTCGGTGCTGAATTCCACCGGGGTATTATCCACCAGCGCTTTGATGCGGAAGGGACTTTGTATGCCATCCATGTACAACAGTTTGCGGATATTATTTTTAACCTGCAGCTTTCGCCAGGGCTCCAGTCCGCCATACAGTTTTGCATAGCGCTCGTATAACTGCTGAACGGGTATGCCGTTGATCTCGGTGATGCGGCTGAAGGGTGGTAATTTATTTTCATTGCTAAGGTCACGCTGAACGATCAGTTGCCCTTCTTCAAAATCGTATGGCAGAAAAGGAAAGCGTACACAGTGGTAGGCATACAAACTATCGCTTACCTGGTTGGTGGCAAAACCCAGGTGACCTTCGTCGAGGGCGCCGATCAGCTGACTGATGGCCATGCATGCCTGGAAATGCGTTACGCTGTCGGGCAATGCCGACAACAGGTTTCCCTGCAGTTTATCCATTGCTTCCTTACTGATGGCATGATAAGGATTCACGTGGCTTTCTTCCAGCACTTTTTGCCAGAACAGCATATCCTCTTTCAGCAAGGATTTGGCAATCTTTGAAGATGCAAAGCCCAGCGGCGCCTCTGTATAATACAAGGGCTTCCGCTGGGCCTGCACACCCACAAACAGTACCAGGCAAAGGATGGCCGGTATCAGGCGGAAGAGCAGCGCCCTTAATGAAAAGATTCGCATACGGCTGAATTTTAGTTCACTCAAAATTCGTATAAAGATCTTTTCATTTCAATCCGGCGTGCCATGAATTGAGGATAGCACGGCATGAACTGATTGTAATGCTCTCCCGCTTCTCAGAAATTTTCTTTCCGGAACCGGATGGCTTCCCTGGCTGCATTGGCCAATCCCGATTTTGTATCGCTTGACAGAACGGTGAGCAGGTCAGCTACCTGTTTCCCTTCAATCAGCCGGATGGCTGAAACCGACGATTCACGCAGGGGCATAGAAAGCGCCTCATTATATATATAGCTGCGCATGAGTGGAAAGATGAGCGGCGAGCCGGTATTGCCCAGCACCAGCAGCTTCTGCATGGTATCCGGTTCATTGGTTAGTTTATCGAGCAGGTAACGGGTGATTTCATCTGATTGCTTCGGATCCTGTTTCCTGAAATGATACGCCAGTCCGCCAAGTGTTAACTGTGCCGTTGAGCTGATGGCTTCACCGGCAGCAGGGTCAAATGCCATTGCTTTCACAATATCTACCGCTTCTTCGGTAGGAAAGGATGTGGTTGCCAAAACAGGTAATAAATCAATCTGCAGGTCTTCTTCGCCACTGCGTTCTTTTACCACACCTGCCAGTGCATTCACCGCTTCTTTTGTTTCTGCCGCTGCCAGTGCATGGCTTAGTACCCGGTACCTGTACGAACCCACCGGTTCTTTTTTGAGCAGGGAAGCCATTTTATTGCAAACAGATGGTTCCAGGTATGCCAGTGCACGGAATTTAAGCACCAGTGAATCTTCAGCGGTTTTATCATTACCTGCAGTTGCGTTTTCCAGTTTCAGCATCAGCGTTTCCCATCCGTCTGTTCTCAGTGTATTGCGGTAAGCCATGCGGTTGATCTTTTCTTCTGAAAGCGATTCACTTAAGGTGGTTTTGCTGCTGTATTCATCCCGGCGGCGAAGTGTTGCCAGTGCTGCAAGTTCTTCATCCGCTGCCCTTCCGGCCCATCGCAGGCTGAAGCTGGCCCTGGTTCCTGATGCGGTGATCGTATCGGCGCCAAACAATACATACTGCGATTCAAACACAGTAATATTTTTTATCCCCCCGGCAGAATCCGTGCGGAAATCCGTTTCATGATCGGCAATGATGCGTTCTTCTTTTTTCGATGACTTCAGTTTGGTGTACCCTAGATTTGTTTTCTTATACGTGGCGCCACTCCTGTCCTGTTTCAGTAACTGGTATTTAGCCTGGAAGGTACCGGAGGTATTTTCTTCTGTCACCTGCCAACCCTGGTTAGTTTTGATGGGTTTTACAAACTGCAGATGGCTGAGCATTTCTTTGAGAAGGTTGGCCGATAATTCGGAGATGCTGGTATCAATCCATAGCTGGCTGATCTGGCTTCCCCGGGTGAGTTCAGCAAGCACCGGATGTTTCAGTTCCTGAAGGACACCGCTGGTGTTGAGCGGAACGCCGGCTTGCTCGATCTGAAGTACGGGGTTCATCACTTCAAAAGCTGCCAGCAGAGACGATGAACGAATGCCGGTTATTGTTTTGCGGATATCGCAGGTGAGATTCACCTGGATGATTTGCAGCGATCGGCGTTTAAAAAAACCGGTATGCTGTTCAGTGGTGTCAGACGAATAGAGTTTACCGATGTCGCTGTACCCGATGCTTTCTCCCTGGTAGGAATAGATGAAGCGGTCGCCTACGGCTGCATCACCTCCTGCCCTGAACAAG
>DMRT01000299.1 GCA_003455235.1 Chitinophagaceae bacterium | reverse complement strand
AAAACTGAATGCCATAGGCATTGCCACCGAAAAATACAACACCACCTGTCCCTTTGTTGAAAAAGTATGGAACCGGAGCGAACAGATTGCCCGGAAAAATTATACCGTGGTGGTGCACGGCAAACCCAAACACGAGGAAACAAGGGCTACTTTCTCCCATGCATCGGCACACACACCCACGGTAATTGTGAACGACATGGCCGAAGCCGTGGAGATAAGCAAATACATTACCGGTGAAAAAGAAGCGGCCGGCTTTACCACTGAATTCGCCGGTAAGTTCTCCGCCGGGTTTGATGTAACGAAGGACCTGGAACGCATCGGTGTGGTGAACCAGACCACCATGCTTGCCAGTGATACACAGGCCATCTCCGAGTTCCTGAAACAGGTGATGATGAAGAAGTATGGACTAAATGCAGATGCGATTGAAGATCGGTTTGCAGATACAAGGGATACACTTTGCTATGCCACCAACGATAACCAGTCGGCCGTATATGGTTTACTGGAAACGGCAGCCGACCTGGCCATTGTGGTAGGTGGCTACAACAGCAGCAATACCTCTCACCTGGTGGAACTGTGTGAGAAAAAACTGCCGACTTACTTCATCAACTCCGAAGAAAAAATAATTTCTGCCGGCAGCATTCTGCATTACAACCTGCATACAAAGGAGGAGTTGAATTCCAGGAATTATTTACCCAAAAAAGAACCGGTGAGCATACTGATCACCAGCGGGGCCAGTTGTCCTGATGCACTGGTGGAAGAAGTGATCAACAAGATCGTTTCATTTTTTCCGGTCACCAGCAGCAGCGAACAATTAACCGAACATTTTTTACAGATAAGTTAAAACAACGATCCCCATCAAAAAATGGGGATCGTTGTTTTATTGCTGTGTGATCGTTATTACTTGATCAGTTTTTTCACATATACCTCATTACCTGTCTGCACTTTCAGGATATAAAACCCACGGGGCAGCTTACCAAGATTATCTACCTCCAGGTTATTAATACCCTTTGTAACGGAAAGCTGCCTGCTGCTCAGTTGTTTGCCGGTATTATCAAACAGGCTTACCTGGGCGGTGGTTTTTGATTCACTGCTGATGGCAATCGTCAGTTTGTCAATAAACGGAGCCGGGTATACACCGGTGATGGCGGTGCCTTTACTGCCTGCATTTACCGTGGCTATATTGCTATACTGGTACTGGCCGTCGCGGTCAACCAGTTTTAGCCGGTAATAATTCACGCCTGCTTCCGGTTTGATGTCATCAAACACATATTTCACTTCGGTATCGCTGCTTCCTTTTGCCGGGAGTGTGTACAGGTGGTTATAACTGGCTCCGTCGTTGCTGCGCTGGATATCAAAATAATTACTGTTCTGTTCCTGCAAGCTGCTCCACTGAAGGTGTGCCACACCATTGGTATACGAGGTTTTCAATGCCGTCATTACCACGGGCAATAATCCACCGGCCGGTTCCAGCAAGCAAAGATCATCGATGGCCACAAAGGCTGCTGTGCCTCCACAGGCATTGGGAGTTTTGATGCTGACCTCGAGTTTTTTGTACAGGTTTGCCGGTATGTTTACCGTAAGTGAAAGCTGTACCCATGCGCCGGGTGTTCCGGATATGGTTTGTGTAACACTTCCCAATGAAACATAGGATGCAGCAGGAGTGGAAGCTGTTGCTCCTCCTTTCAGTTCCAGCATCAAAGCCGGGTCGGCATGTGTGCTGCTGAGTTTGGAGAACCAGGCCCGGAAGATCAGGGTACCCTGGTAAAACTGGTTGGGGTTGGCCAGGGTAATGGTACGGTACCATACCCGGTTGCTGCAAGAATTATTCGCATTCACCAGCATCATGTTCATTCCCGAATGCGGGGCAAAGGCAGAGAAAGCGGTGTTCATTGAATCCGGATTGTTGATGATCCGGTAGCGGGCGTTGGCTCCCGGTGTTCCGGATGTCCATTGCGTCATATCAGTATAAGCCCTTGCGGTGATATCATTGGCAGCGGGCGCTGAAAAATTTCCGGCACCCGGCACTTCAAATCCCCCGAAATAATCTGTGATGGGCGGTGGAACCGCGGCGGGGTTAAGCACCAGCATATTGTTGGCGCAGGAGGAATAGCAATTCTCGCCACCCTGCCTTGCCCGGATGCGGATGTATTTAGCGTCTTTATCACCAAATTCTTCAGCGCCATATACCGGGATGGCTGGCCATGGATGCGTTTCCGGGTCCAGTCCGAAATCGGTCATCAGCACCCTGAACTCAACGTTGTCAAGCTGGTTGCTGTAAGCGGGACTTCCGAGGTTGGCAATGACCAGGTCATCAATTGAATTTTCAATAAACGTAGGTTGAGATGCGCCGGTAACATTAAAACTGCGGCCGTTGATGGTATTGTTTCCATTCGAAAGGTAAACCCATGCACTCCCTGCTGTTGTCCGGTATTGCCAGTGTGCATAAGAGTTATAGCCGGTGGAACTTACCGTTGCATGAATGGTAACTGTTTCGCCCTGCTGGAAGCAGGAAACAGTATACCGTTCCACTTTGTGTGCATAAGCGTGCTGGCTGATGGCCAGCAGGATGGTGGTAGAGAGGAATAAGCTGAATAAGTAAATAGCTTTTCCTGTGGGGGTATTCTTTATCATCCCGTTGTTTTTAGGTTTCAAAATATCCGTTTGGTAAATCAGCTTTTAAAGGATCGGATTGGTAACCAGTATGGATACTGAGGAAGATCAGAGGTATTGGAGGATGCGCAGGTTGCGGGCCTGTACAAAAAGAGTATTCAAGGGTGAGGGTTGGCTTTTTATGGATTGGGGGCGCAAATGTAGGGACTTTTGGGCTGGTTCGGAGAAGAAATTATTGCCACTATGCAAACAGCTTGTTAATATAAAATAAAGAGCCCCCGCGTTGGGGCGGGGGACATCTTTGTTTGTGCTTGGTTATCTATATCTTAAATTACTTTATCAGTTTTTGTGTGATGCTGGTTTCACCCGCCTGTACTTTTATGATGTAAATCCCTTTCGCAAGTCCTTCCAGCCTGTCCACCGTAAGTGTGGTTATTCCTTTATTCAGTTTCGTTTCCTTCGAAGCAACCATTCTGCCGGTATTATCATAAAGCATGATGCGGCTGATGGCCTTTGTTTCACTCGCCACGGTTACATTCACCTTATCGGTGAATGGACCGGGATAGATCGATGTAATATTGATACCCTTTATCAGCACATTCAATACAATGGTATTGCTGTACTGGTAGTGGCCGTCGTTATCAAAATACTGAACCCGGTAATAATTGGTTCCTTCTGCTGCTTTGAGATCGTTGAAACTGTATAACATCACCCGGTCGCTTACCGATTGGGCAGGCACCCGGCCGGTGGCGGAAAAGTTCACCCCATCGGTGCTGAGCTGGATCTCAAAATGGCTACTGTTGCTTTCCTGCAAACTGCTCCATGACAGGTAGGCCACACCCTGGAAATAATAACCTTTCAGGGGAGTCCACACAATCGGCGGAGGATAAGCAAGTCCGGTATATTTATCAGTATCTGAGTTTTTGATGGCTGCAAATGACGGGGCGGCGGCCAGAACCAGGCAAACCAGTTTAAGTACACGCTTTACCTGCAGCAGTTCTTGTGTAAGGGTAACTATAATTTTCATATTCCGGGTTATACGTTTCTACGTTTCATTAATAAGCTACTAAGGGGAAACTTTCAACAGAATTGGATAGTACGGAAGGCAGCAGTCAGCGCCCGGATTTTCAGATGGAAATGGTTCAGAAGCTTTCGGAAGGATATAATTGCTTTAAAGCACTGTTTCACATAAGGTCATATTGCCTTGATGGAAAATTCTTCAACGGGATATTAAAGATGGAAAATAATTACCTGTGTGTACAGGGTTTCTTGGAGGTTGGGTAAAAGTATATATTGTGGCGGATTTATGCAAGTGTTTTGAGTTTTTTTTCTGTGAGTTCAAGGGCAATTTTAAGCTGTTCATCCATATTCAGGTTCGTATTATCAATTTCTATTGCATCTTCGGCTTTGCGCAGCGGGCTTATTTTACGATTTGAATCGATATAATCACGCATTTCCAGGTTATTCTTCACTTCCTCAATGGTTACATTCGGGTTTTTGGCGTACAGTTCCCTGAACCGGCGTTCCACCCTTACCGAAGTATCCGCTGTCATGAATATTTTCAGTTCGGCTTCGGGAAAAACCGTGGTCCCGATATCCCGCCCGTCCATCACGATGCCTTTTTTCTTTCCCAGCTGCTGCTGCTGTGCCACCGCAAAGGAGCGAACTGCTTCAATGGCGGCCACATCACTTACCTTTTCGGCGATCACCAGGTCGCGGATCACATACTCCACGTTTTCCTCATTTAAAAAGATCTCTGATTGTTGCGAAACGTCGTTATAATGAAACCCGATGCTGATATTTTTTAACGCTGTTTCTACTTCTTTTTCATCTGTCCAGTCGATGTGGTTGCGCAGGAAATACAGGGTAATGGCCCGGTACATGGCCCCGCTGTCAACATAAACATATCCAAGAACTTTTGCCAGTTGTTTAGCCAGGGTGCTTTTACCGCACGAAGACCAGCCATCGATGGTTATGATGATTTTCTTTTTCCCCATTCAGCAAAAATGGGTCAAAAAAAAACGAAATCAAAATGAAATTAAACCGGCCACCCGCATGTGATGCAGGCGACCGGTTTTGTTTTTAGTTAAACAATATGAACTTCTGACTCAATACTTTGCTGTTCATCTGTACCTGCATGGTATAGGTTCCATTGCTGAACCTCGACAGGTCGGTAAGGCGGATCACATTCATTCCTTTCAGCACTTTCTGTTTCTGCATATACACCACTTTTCCGTTATTATCCACCATACGGATATTGATCTCTTCTGCATTGTCTGCTTCAAAACTCAGGGCGATCTCGGCACCGGCCGGGTTCGGCATCAGCTTCAGCGGAATATTCGTTTTCTGTTTGCGCAGTGCCACGATGTTGCTGTACGTGAATTCACCGGATGCCGCCACCACTTTGATGCGGTAATACAGCACCTCATCGCTTAAGCGGCTTATATCATCTTTGTATGTGAATGCCTGCATCTCATTTTGTTTCACCGGCTGGCTGAGCATACCCACTTTCCGGAAGTTTACATTATCAGTGCTGCGTTCAATTTCAAAATGATCAATGCTGTTTCCGGTAAGGATGGTCCAGTTCAATGAAGATTCCGTTCCCTGCAGCACGGCATTCAGCACCAGCGATTCGCCTGCCAGCACCACACCCACAAATCGCCAGTCACGATCGGTGTTTGCTGCATATTTTTTCTGAACGGTTGTTCGTGAACCCGGGGTGGCATCGCCGGTGAATGTACCACCGGTACCCATGCGGTAAGAAGTGCCTTTGATATTGATTACGGAGTTCAGGGAATCGAACCGGTTATCCAGTCCATCGCCA
>DMRT01000297.1 GCA_003455235.1 Chitinophagaceae bacterium | reverse complement strand
GGGTTCAGAAATCACTGCTTCTTGTGGATCTAATTCTATTTCAACGCATTGCAATTCTTCGCCGTGAATTTTGTAGTCTATTTCGTGATTGTTCATTTTTTTATTTTTTTACAATTAGTTTTGAAACTATTGAAATTGTTACAAAAAAAATCGAGCAAAATTTTTTGCTCGATTTAATATAGTAAGTTTTTACTTATAAAATTTTTACACGTTAAAACGGAAATGCATTACATCACCATCTTTTACGATGTATTCTTTTCCTTCTACTCTCATTTTTCCAGCTTCTTTAACTTTCGCTTCAGAACCATAGCTCACGAAATCATCATAACTGATAACTTCTGCTCTAATGAAACCTTTTTCAAAATCGGTATGGATTACGCTGGCGGCTTGTGGCGCTTTCCATCCTTTGTGAATGGTCCAGGCACGCACTTCCTGTACACCGGCGGTGAAGTAGGTGGAGAGGTTGAGTAATTTATACGTAGAGTGGATCAAACGGTCAAGTGCCGGCTCATCCATTTTGTATTCTTCCATGAACATGGCCTTATCATCCGGGTTTTCAAACTCGGCGATCTGCGCTTCAATGGCATTGGTCATCACGATCACTTCATTGCCTTCATTTTTTACGGCATCCATCAATGCTTCGGAAAATTTATTGCCGGTATGCATGCTGGCCTCATCTACATTGGCAACATACAGTACGGGTTTATCGGTAAGCAGGAACAGGTCGTCGATGGCCGATTTCTCTTCCTTACCCAGTCCGAGGGAGATGATATTCTTTCCTTTATTGAGGTGTTCCTGGCAACGTTGCAGTACGTCCAGTTCTGCCTTCATCTTAGGATCTGTTTTTGCCATTTTTTCGGTACGCTGCAGTTTCTTCTCCACGCTTTCCAGGTCTTTTAATTGCAGTTCTGTTTCAATGATCTCCTTATCACCCACGGGATTGATCGGGCCTTCGTCGCGTAAAATATTATCGTCTTCAAAGCAACGGATCACGTGAATGATGGCATCCACTTCGCGGATATTGGCCAGGAATTTATTTCCCAGTCCCTCGCCCTTGCTGGCGCCACGCACCAATCCTGCAATGTCCACGATCTCGATCTGGGTGGGTACAATGCGCTCGGGGTTCACCAGCGAAGCCAGTGCATTCAGCCGGGGATCGGGCACATTCACCAGCCCGGTATTGGGTTCGATGGTACAGAAGCGGTAGTTGCTGGCCTGTGCCTTGGCGCTGCTGCTAACTGCATTGAATAAAGTTGATTTACCAACGTTGGGAAGTCCTACAATTCCTGCTTTTAAAGCCATAATTCAAATCAAAATTAATAGTCAATAGTAAAAACCGGCGCAAAGGTAAGGGTTTCGGGGGTTTGGGTTTGTAGTTTGTGGTTTATAGTTTTTGGTTTGTGGTTTATGGTTGCTGATCAATGTCTTGAAAGAAATAACTAACTTTCGAACTGTAACCTCAAACTTCAAACTATAAACTGTTCTTATGGCCTTAAGCAGAATCTGGAGTGCCTTTATCATTGTGGCAATTGTGGTGGCGGGTATCAAATGTTTTTTCTTTGGCGAAACACAGATATTTTCCTGGATGATCAGCGGCAAGGCCGATGATCCCGCCAACCCGTTAAAGATGGATGGCGTGATAGAAACCTGCTGGACAGCCGTGAACATCTGCCTGAAGCTGGTTGGGGTACTGTCGTTATTCATCGGGTTTATGAGTATTGCCGAAAAAGCGGGCGGCATCCGGCTCTTATCCAGGATCGTGGGTCCGTTCTTTTCAAAACTTTTTCCCGAAGTGCCCCGCAACCACCCGGCGCATGGGCACATGATCATGAACTTTTCTGCCAACCTGCTGGGGCTGGATAATGCGGCTACTCCTTTCGGGCTAAAAGCCATGGAAAGCCTGCAGGAGCTGAACCCCAACAAAGAAGCGGCCTCCAATCCGCAGATCATGTTCCTGTGCCTGCATGCTGCAGGACTGAACCTGATACCCGTTAGTGTGATTGCCGTAAGAGCAGCACAAAAAGCCACAGACCCCACTGATATTTTTATTCCCTGTATGATCGTAACCTTTGTGGGCACCATAGCCGCCATGATCATTGTTTCAATGAAACAACGGATCAACCTGCTGCAGCCGGTGATCCTGCTGTGGGTACTGGGAATTTCTGCCGTGATTGCATCTTTGGTCTGGTATATTACCAGATTAAATGCTGATGGGCTGCAGCTGTTTTCCGGCCAGCTCAGCAATGGGCTCATTTTACTGGTATTCCTGCTGATTGTACTGGGTGCCCTGTATAAAAAGATTGATGTATTCTCCGCTTTCCTCGATGGGGCAAAGAACGGTTTCGATACCGCCATCCGCATCATCCCTTATATCCTCGGCATCCTGATTGCCGTAAGTATGCTGCGTACCAGTGGAACTTTTGATGCGATTATGAACGGGGTAAAACATTTCTTTGCCCTGTTTGGCGCCGATACCCGCTTCGTGGACGGCTTGCCAACAGCACTGATCAGGCCATTGAGCGGCGGGGCGGCAAGAGGAATGATGGCCAAGACCATGAAAGCGTACGGACCGGATTCATTCGCCAGCAAACTCTCGGGTATATTCCAGGGAGCATCTGATACCACGTTTTACGTAGTGGCAGTTTATTTTGGTTCTGTCGGAATTAAAAATACAAGATACAGCATCGGGGCCATGCTATTGGCCGACCTGGTATGCATCATCACATCCATCGTATTGTGTTACCTGTTCTTTGGATAGGCGGAATTACTGCACTTCTTTTTCGGCATGCAGTAACCTGCCGTTCTTATCCATTCCCTCAACCACCACCTTGTATTTTTTACAAACATCGTCGTTGTAAAATTCAATGATGGCTTTGCCGTCTTTAACTTTTATTTCCGGGTTCCAGTACAGGGTGGTGCGGATGTCCTGGTCAACCGTTTCTTGTTTTACTTTTGAATAATCCATTTCATAAAATTCCCGGTTGGCCGAATAGCCCGAGCGGTTGAAGAAATCAAATCCTTTCTGCCGCCAGTCGCGGGTGGATTTTCCCTTGGTGGTATAAATGGCTATGGCGCCACGAATGGCTCCCAGGGCAATACCGGTATTTCCTTTGTATACTTTTACCATGGCCACATCCGAGGGGTCAAGACTTTCAATAAGCGAGATGTTCACGGCTACTTCGTTCAGGAAGAACTGCACCGAATTGTCGGTGGTGTTTTCTGAAAAAAGTTCGATCCCCTGGTAACGGGAAAAATTCACCTGTGTGCCGGTATCGGTTTGATTGATGGCAATGCCGGGTACGTTCATACGCAGGAACTGCCACATGTCGTAATAGTTGATGTTGGGATTAAGTGTAAGCGTCTGGTCGCTGTTGAAGAAAAGATCCGAGGCATATAAAAGATTGAGTGAATCGGCAACAGACCGCTTCTTGGCACGCAGCACCACTTCACGCAGGGTTTTGCTTTTCCCGGTATCGGTGGTTGCTTTTTCAGATGCCATTTTTTCCAGCAGGGGAACGGAAACCGTATTCGCCATCAACACATCATTGGGTGCGGTTCTGGCCAGGGTATCAAAATAAGCAGAATCAATTTTCACCGACACGATGGCTTCATTCTTTGATACATTGGTGCCCTGGTAATATACCGCAGCCGATTTCCGGAACTCCAGGTCGCTTACCACAAACACGGATGATTCATTTGTTTTGCCTTCGGCCATGATCCGGGTGGAATCTTCGCCCCGTATCACCAGGTTGATTTTTCCATCTTTAAGAACACTTTTTCCATTGCTCTGCATTACTTTCCCGGTGATGCTGAGCCCGGTTTCAAACGGGTAGTGCAGCGGCGGAAAGCGGTTGGCCATAATCTCTTCCAGGTTGTACCGGCGCCAGCCGTGCACCATCATCAACAGGTCGAGATGCTGCAGGGTTTCGGGTTCCTTGTCTTTGAAATAATAACCGGGTTCATGAATATTTCCTTTCAGGTCGGATGATAAAAGAAAGGAGGACAGGATACCGGGTGCGTATTGCCCATTGCCGCTGCCTGCATTGGTAATGGAAACAGCGGCCTGCAAATCGCTGAACCCGGCGGCATCCAGTACCCATACATTTTTTTTCCTTTTATCAAGATCAGTCGTTGTTGCCTGCAGTAATGGATTGCCCGGGTTGTAATTGGAAATGAACACAAGCCTTTCGGCCAGTGGCTGCCCAGCCTCGGTAAGTACGGTGATCTGCAGGATGCCGGAAGGGAAATTCTTTTTGTTAATGGCTGCGGCATCCAGTCCTTCATCCATATTCAGCTTGCCCACATAAGCCACCTGGTAGTTCAGCTGGGCCACCAGCAGCAGGTTATTGTATTTGTCTTTGTTTTTTTCAGCCCGGGTTACTTTGATAAAAATTTTTCCGGCACTGCTATTGTCGGCTGACAGTACAATGCCTTCATTTTTTGAAGCCGGCAGCGGAACATCTTTTGAAGTGCCCGGGCCTGTTTGTACCACGGCTTTATATGTTTCTCCGGTCAGTGGGGTGAATTCAAAATTACCCATGCCATCGTGTACGGATTTAAAGGTGGCCACTTTTTCATTTTTTGTATTGATGATATCTCCGTTAACGGATACCGGGTTTCCCCCGGCATCCAGCGCTTTAAACGCAACCGTGCTTTTTACACCGGCCACCAGGCTTCCTCCTTCCGGAAAGAAGCTGAGTTTTAGTGTTGCGGCCGCCACGGCATTATTTGTTGCTTTATCATTTTTTGTATTACTGAAGATGCTCACCTGTTTTACAAAAATAAAGTCCGGGAAATTGAGCATCCACAAGGTATAACACCGAAGCTGGTAAGCGCCTGCCGGTATATCTGTTTTCAGGTCCATCACCCCGCTGGCTGTTCCGTTCTTCAGTTTCAGCATTTTCTTTTCCACGATTGATCCTTCCTGGTTCACCAGGTCCACATAAATCACTTTGCTGAGGATAGTAGGCCGTTCATTCAGCAGGGTATAGGTCTTAAACCATATGCTTTCGCCTGCCACATAGCCATTGCGGTCGGTTTGCAGGTATGCCTTTTCCTGCGGGCGTATAAACGAAAAAGAATCGAGTGCATCCACAATCTTGTCCGGTACAGCTGTTTGAGCGGTTGAAAAAAAAGAGCAGGCTACCAGCAGGAGGGACAGAATAGTTTTTGGCATGGGGCTGTATTGTTCTGTAAAAGTATAATAATTAAAAGGGCACTAAAATTCAGTGCCCTTTTAATTATGAAGGTTTCGTTAAAAATTCGCAGTCGTCATGGTTTCAGCATACCGGTGATGTTCTGGAGTACCCCGTTACTGGCAGCCAGGTCAACCGGAGTGATCTGGAATGCTGTAGCATTGGTGGCACCTTTGATCAGCACGCCGCTTCCGAAACTTACGGTAACATAGGTGCTGGCCCCGGCATTAACATACAGTGTTTTTAATGTGCCAGTCTTTAGATCGGTGGAGAAGTTACGGGAGCCGATCACGTGATAGCGCAGGATGTTGGTGAGCGTGGTGAGTCCTGCACCACTGAGTCCGGCAATGGTGGTGGCATCATAGCCGTTTGCTGTCATCACTGAATTGGGAATGGCAAACACGGTGATGGGGGCGGAGGCCGCCGGTGAAAACACGCTGGTAAGTCCGGCCTTGGTGATGGCCTGTACCATCAGCGAATAATTCGTGTTGGCATTGAGCAGGTTGATGATTGACGTG
>DMRT01000102.1 GCA_003455235.1 Chitinophagaceae bacterium | reverse complement strand
AATCATCGTGCTGGGTAGAAACCACGATGGCATCAATGCGTACGGGCTGGTTGTTATCATCGTATTCCAGGGTAACCTGGCTCTTGGCATCGGGGCGCAGGTATTTGATCTGTTTGTTCTCCCGACGGATGGCCGCCATCTCAATCAGGATATAATGAGCCAGGTCCAGTGCCAGCGGCATGTAGTTATCAGTTTCATTGGTGGCATAGCCAAACATCATTCCCTGGTCGCCGGCACCCTGCTCTTCTTTTTTCTTACGGTCAACACCCTGGTTGATGTCGGACGATTGTTCATGAATGGCGGATAAGATACCGCATGAGTTGGCTTCAAACATGTAATCGCTTACGGTATACCCGATTTTGCGGATCACTTTACGGGCAATTTCCTGCACGTCGAGGTAGGCCTTGCTTTTCACCTCACCAGCCAGGATCACCTGCCCGGTGGTTACCAGTGTTTCGCAGGCAACTTTACTGCTGGAGTCGAAAGCCAAAAAGTTATCGATTAATGCATCACTGATCTGGTCAGCTACTTTATCAGGATGTCCTTCACTTACTGATTCTGATGTAAATAAATATGGCATGTTATTTTTTTGAGATGGCAAAGATAAGGTGGTGGGACTTAAAGAACAAAGTCCGCAGGGCTTTCTGCGGACTTTATTAATTCACATATTGTGTATTGCTTAAATTTTTGAATATACGATCCTCAGGCGCAGTTTATAATTGGGGTTGGTTCCGCTTCCGATGCGTACCCGTCCGAATGCCAGGTTGTTGCCATAAGGAATGTAGGAAGGTATGTACTGCCCGTAATGAATATTGAATGGCGCATATACCCGCATGCCATAGTTGGGCGTATGCAGGGTAACGAGGTGCTGCACATAGCGGGAGATGTTAAATGTATAATGCTTGATGGAATTGCCGAAGGCATCGCTTTTAATGCGCCGGTACCCGCCGAAATAATTAAAGTCGACTGAGCCGGGATAGAAAGGATAGCTAGTCTTGTAATCCGGGTCATAAATCACCGTAGTATTCAGATCAAAGTAGATTGGCTTCCACCGGGCGTCGGTGGTGGTATCACGGAGGTCGAGGTAAAGAAAATTTGGAGCGGATAGTTTTTCATCCAGCACAGGATCGGTTGGTATCTGTTCCAGGATCAGCTCGGCCCGGTGAATGATGCGGTTTGATAAAGTTGATAAGCCGGGAACACTTAGGTTTACATATGTGCCTGGTGCAGTTTGCAGGTAATGTTCGCCCGGAGCCGGGTTGGATACCGGATATCCCGAACTGGTGCGAATGATATTATTGGTACCGTTTGACGGAGCCGAACTGCTGGCAAGTGTAGAGGTATTGAACCGCAATGATGAGTACACGGTATCCACCACGCCCTGGTTTTTACGGCGGTAATGCACTTCCAGTTTGGTGGCGGTATCGGCCAGGTTCACGTACATCAGCCCGTTTCCTCCGCTTGCGAGTACGGCCAGTCCATTGTAAAAGCGGCGGTAAAGCGAATCAGAGTAGAAAGCATTATTAGCCCCATTTGCCTGGATGCTGTCGCGGCCGAATAACTGTGCTGCCCAGGCCTGGTTCAGTTTGATGCGGATCTGGTAGTTAACCGAATCCCGCCGGTTGGTGAATTTAATATAATCACCCAGCCTGCGTACATCAATATCTTTTGTACCCAGGCTGGTGCCCATATAAGCGGGTTGATATGCCGTAGAATTTTCAAAATTAACCGAGTCGCGGAAAAAAGCTTCATTCACTTCCCGCACATCCAGGTGAATGGGCAGGGCACTGTCGCCCCAGAAGCCTTTATACTTCAGGCAAAGAACGATTGAGTCCAGTCCAACAGTGGAATACCCGCTGATGGTGTCTTTGGGGTTACCAAAGTAATAGGGAAAGAACGGCGGCTTCAGCTGCATAAAGGTATTGGCCGTGGTGAGCCCGAACAGGGGATCAAATGTGATACTGCCAAGTGCGTAATCTTCCGATTTATTGATGTAGGTGGAATCCAGGAAAATCCCCTGGGTGGAATTTACGTTCAGCACCGTATCAAAGGTGGTAACATTGTCAACAGCCGGTAACAGATCTGCACCGATACGGGTGGTATCTAATTTGGTGCAATTCCAGTTGAATAAAGCGAAAAGGGAAATGGCGGTTAAACCAATGGATAGAATACGTTTCTGCAGCATACTGATTTTATGAGACCGGTTAGTTTTTACTACTTTGCAAGGTCGGCATACAATTGCAAATAGTCTGTTAAATCACTTTCTTCATCATAACGGATCACTTTCTTCCCTTTCACTTTCGCAAACTGGTCAACCAGTTTCTTATCCACTTTATCCGCTCCAAAGGTAATGGCATCGGCAAAGGTGGCGCCGCCGCGGAACATAGCAAGGTTATTGCATTCCTTAAAGGGTTCCAGTTCCTTTTTGGTAACGTGATCATTGATGGTGGCAATCTTCAGGAAATCGTTGCCGAGTTTTTCCTTAAAGGTCTGCTGCCCGATGGTATATACAATTTTACTGTTACTGAAAACAGGCTCTTTCTTATAGGCATTCTTAATAAACATGGGAATCAGCCCGGTCATCCAGCCACTGCAATGAATGATATCGGGCGGCCAACCGAATTTTTTTACCGTTTCCAGTGCTCCCTTGCAGAACAGTACGGTACGTAAGCCGTTATCTTCAAACCAGTTTTCCTTCTCATCGTGGAAAATGGATTTGCGTTTGAAGAAATCCTCGTTATCCAGGAAATAGATCTGCAGTCTTGCATTGGGCAGCGAAGCCACTTTGATCACCAGGGGATAATCATCATTATCGATGGTTACATTGATGCCCGACAGGCGGACCACTTCGTGCAACCGGTGTCTTCTTTCATTGATCACACCAAACCGGGGCATAATACAACGAACCTCCATCCCGCTTTCATTGGCTTTTATTGCCAGTTTGTTCACCGTCTCCGCAAAATCCGTCAGCTCCAGGTAAGGCGACATCTCGTTGGCAATAAATAAAATTCTTTTCTTTGTTGACATTTGTGCTTAGTTTGTTCCGGCATTTAGTTTAAAGGGAGTGCAAAAGTACAGTATTTTTCCCGGAAATTCGGAATGAACAAGCATTTGACGCCTAATTACCCAAATCGATGATTGTTTTTAAGAAAGCGCCAGATATGAACCTTTTCCTGCAAAAAGCAGGAGCAAAACAGCAAAAAACCGGCTTTGTACCTACCATGGGCGCCCTGCACCCGGGGCATATTTCCCTAGTTGAAACCGCAAAGCAACGTGGCCATCTTGTTATCTGCAGCATTTTTGTAAACCCCACCCAGTTCAACGACGCCAAAGACTTCCAGAACTACCCCATTACCATCGAAAGTGATATTGATCAACTGGAGAAAGCCGGATGTGATGTTCTGTTCCTTCCTTCCGTATCCGAAATGTATCCCAACGGCCTTGCCAGCAAAACCCATTATGAACTCGGGTACCTGGAAACAGTACTGGAAGGCAAATACCGCCCCGGTCATTTCCAGGGCGTATGCCAGGTGGTGCACCGGCTGCTGGGCATCATCCCGGCGGATTTCCTGTACCTGGGACAAAAGGATTTTCAGCAATGCATGGTTATAAAAAAGATGATCGGGCTGCAGGGACTTAAAACAACCATTGTCATCTGCCCTACCCTCCGTGAACCCGACGGGCTTGCCATGAGCAGCCGCAACATGCGGCTTGATGAAAAAGCCAGGACCCGGGCGGTGGAAATATCCAGCACCCTTAATTATATAAAGACATCGCTGCAGCCCGGCGATCTTTCCATCCTTAAAAGCAATGCCATAAAAAAACTGAACGATGCCGGTTTTAAAACCGACTATGTTGAGATTGCCGATGCAGAAACCCTGGCCCTCAAAGATCACTGGGATGGCAAAACAAAACTGGTTGCCCTTTGTGCTGCTTTCCTGGGGGATGTGCGGCTCATCGACAATATGCTGCTTTAATTCTCACCCCTGTTTGATAAGCCTTTATTAAATTTATCTTTAAAAATTTTTCAAGGATAATCCTTCGTAATTTGGAAGCCATTATGCGAAAATCAGTATTCGCCATATTCCAGTATTCACTGTTCCTCGGAGCCGGTATTTTCCTGGTATGGTGGAGCATTGATAAACTGTCGCCGGAAGAATATGCTGATTTTGTGCATGCCCTTAAAACGGCCAATTATTACCTGTTGATTCCCGTTTTTTTCATTCTCATTGCCAGTCATTTCAGCCGGGCCATCCGCTGGAAGATCCTGATGAAATCAATGGGCTATTATCCCAAGACCAGTAATACTTTTTGTGCGGTGATGATTGGCTACCTGGCCAATTTCGCCTTTCCCCGCCTGGGTGAAGTACTCAAATGCACCATCCTCGGCAAATACGAAAAAGTACCGGCAGATAAACTGGTGGGCACCATCCTGGTGGAAAGAGCCATCGACCTGGTTTCTTTCTTCATCATCATCCTCATCTCCTTGCTTACCCAGGCCAATGTAGTGGGCGAATATGCCATGGATAAATTCAGGGTATACGTACAGTCGAAGAACACCGGTACCACCCTTTTTAAACTGGCATTGCTGCTCTTCCTCATT
>DMRT01000103.1 GCA_003455235.1 Chitinophagaceae bacterium | reverse complement strand
GGGTTTAGGGGTTTAGGGGTTTTATTCTAACATCTTAAACTTCTAAATCCCTCAGCTCTTCTTCAATATAAATACCGTATTAGACGTAACTTTTGAATCCGGCACTTCTTCGCAACTCATGCCGTTCGCCTGCGCCATTTCCCGGATCATCCGGCCCGATAAAAAGCTCAGCCCGGTTTCTTTTGTTTTATTAAAGCTCAGCACTTTCGTCGAGAAGAACTCGGTAAGCTTCGTCTTTTTATGCAAGGCTTCTTTGTCTTTATCACCATCCCGGATAATGATCATGCCGCCGGGGTTGAGGTTTGCCATGCATTTTTCAATCACCCGTTTTTGTTCGTCCGGCTGCAGGTAATGCAGCATATCGGCCAGGATGATGCAGTCGTATTGCTCAAAGGCAAAACCCATCACATCGCCGTGTACAAAATTAATTGTATTGGTGCGGCTGAAGCAGTTGTTGGCTGTATCAATTTTATCTTCGTCGTAATCAATGCCGGTGATCTCCCGGCCGGGCGAGGTGAATGCGAGCATATACGACATGAATCCATAGCCGCAGCCGATGTCGAGTATCTTTCCTTTTTCCGGAACGAGTTTGTGAAAGGGCTCATAATTCTTTTCCAGCTTTGTTTTGATGCGCATGTACCATTCCAGCACGGGGCCCTTGTAGAGGTAATTATATATCAGTTTTTCCCGGAAATACGCCGGTTGTTCAATTTCTTTTTTCAGGGCTGCAAATTCGCTGCGGAAATAGCGGCCGATGTTTTTTGCCCGTTCGGCATAGCCATTCCCGTAGGTTTTATCACCGGGGGTGATGCGGGGAAGAATTTTTAAGGTTACCTGTCCGTCTTTTAGCAACTGATCCTGCTTGGTGAGTGTATACTCCGTTCCGTGGATCATAATGGGCAGGATATCTACGTTCATTTTTTCAGCCAGGTAAAAAGCGCCTTTGTGAAAGCGTTTGATCACCCCGTCTTCGGCCCGGGTTCCTTCCGGGAAGATGATCACTGAATAACCGTTTTTAATCCGCTCTTCCACGAGGCTGATGTCATTTTCAATCTGTTCGGTGGGAAAATAATCTGCCATGCGGATCACTTTGCCAAAGAGTGGTGAATTCCAGATGCGGTTATTGGTAAACATCAGCAGTTTGGGATGCAGCATGATGAGCGGAACAATATCCAGCGACGACTGGTGATTGGCAATGATGATAGCGGGCCTGTCAAACTTTTCATGATGTTCATTGATGATCTTCTTCTTCACATTAATCATTATATACGTCAGCCTCCGGCATACTTTGGCAATAATGGTATGATAGATCAGCTTGCCTCTTTCTTTGATATTGAACAGGGCAAATATCCAGGCGATATGCGTGAGGGCAACACTCCACCCGATGAAATACGAAAAGGCGAAGGACGATTTAACAAAGCCCCAGGCCGTCCATGGAAACCGGTTGCGCCTTACCCGGTTTTTTATAAGCACCGAAAACAGGAAGGGGATCAGTATCTGCGCCATAATCACCACGCAGCCGATGCCGATGATGGAAATGAATGCGATCGATTTTAATGCCGGGTGTTTGGCGAAGATCAATACGCCCAGTCCGGCAATGGTGGTGATGGCTGATAAAATGATCGATGATTTGAAGGAAGAGAGATTTTTCTTCCCGGTTTTGTATTCCTGCAGCAGCCCGTCCATGATGAAGAGACTGTAATCGTCGCCCAGGCCGAATATAAGCGCTGATACAATGATGTTGATGATGTTGAATTCAATGCCGGCCATGGCCATGATGCCCAGGATCCACACCCAGCTGATGAACATGGGGATGAAGGAAACAAGCGTGAGTTCAATCCGCCCGTACATCAGCAGCAGCACAAAAAACACCAGCAGGGAGGTCATGAGTGCAATGCGTCCAAAATCGGCATTGATGATCTCTACAAAGCGGCTGGTAAGGTATTGTTTGTCGAGAACCGTAACATTGTTTTCGTTTTCAAAAGCCCGGTACACTTCCTGTTTTTTATCGGGCAGGGCTTTCAGCAGCGTAACCACGGTTGCTTTGCCGGGTTTCTCCGTGATGTAATCATCGAGGAAATTTTTTCTCACGTCCGACATGGCTTCTTTGTCAACCGGCTGGTATTCTTTTTCCAGCAATGATTTAAAATTATCGAAAGCCGTTGCACTGAAACCAAGGGCAGAACCTTCTTTCATGAGTGTTGCCAGCAGGGCTTCTTTCTTTTCTGTTGTCCAGTATTGTTTCCAGCGTTCAATCCTTGCTTTCTGCAAAGAGTCGGAGATGATTAATGAAGAAACGCCGGAGTATTTTTTTACCACGTTCCTGTCCTGCAGGCGATTAATCTGCGTAACCAGTTTCTCATTGTTCACCAGGGCTTCATCCAGCGTTTTGCCTTCTGTAACAATGTATACAGATTGCAGGGCGTATTGATTGATGCTGTTCAGCTGCTGTTCAGACGCTTTCAGCTGCGGGCTCATGAAGTTCATGTGCTGCAGGTCGGATTCAAAATTCACGTTGCCGGCCTGGAAAGCGAAAAAGACGGTGAGGGCAAAAATGCCGGTCACCAGGTACTTATTGTATTCCGGTTTATAAGAAGCAACCCTATCGATCCAGGAGAATTCATTCCCTGCATGTTGCGACTGTTCTTTTTTTGATGCGATGAAATGCGGAAGGAAGATCAATGAACAAAGTGAGGCGCCGATCAAACTGAAAGCAGCAAATAATCCCAGGTCTTTCAGCATTTCCGATTCTACGAACTGCAGGCATAAAAAACCGCCGATGGTGGTAAAGCTGCCCACCGTCATCGGCATGGCCAGGTCTTTGATCAGCTGCTGAATACTTCCCGTATGCCGGTAGTGATTGAATACATGCAGGGAATAATTCACCGCAATGCCCAGCACCACCGAACCCGTGCCCAGCGCAATCACCGATATGCTTCCCTTGATGAAATAAATGCAGGCCAGCGAAAAGGCGGCGCCGAATAAAACCGGTATCAGTATCAGGAAGGGCGCTCTTTTTTTGCGGAAGTAGATGCCCAGGAAAACAATGATGAACAACACCGTGATGCCCTGGGTAAGCAGGGAGTCTTTTCTTAATTGCAGTGCATTGCCCACCGAAACGGCTGTGGCGCCGAAATAAGAAGCATTGATATTTGCCGTATTGCTGTTGTTGATCAGGTTGTCGAGGCCCTTCAGCAGCAGCGCATTTTTACCGGTATTATTGGGCGGGTACTGGGGGGTGATGAAGAAGAGGAGGTGCTTCCTGTCTTTCGTCATCACATAGTTTTCGTACAGCTCAAAATTCTCATCGTACTGCAGCTGCTGTACTTTTTTAATGCCCAGGAAGCTGATGCCCACCGGGTCTTTGCTGATCATGCCCTTGAGCGCCAGCCCGGCCGGCGATGTAAGGGTGCGGAGGTCCTGCTCCAGGGTTTGCTTTACCGTGGCAGGCTGTATGAGTGAATCAACCTGTTTGTAATCCTTCTCCTCCAAGTATACGGGCAGGTGGTCGCTGATGGTACCAAAGAGTTCCATTGCAAACTCATCATCTACCTTATCATTCACCTTGCGGATATACGGAGAAAGCTTTTCCCGGATGCCGGATACAAGATTATCTGCATAAGCAACAAGGCTGTCGGGTTCTGCAGCTGCTGTATCTTTCAAAGAAACCGTAACCGCCAGCTTATCCATGAACTTCGAATTCTGGAATACCTCGTTCAGCTTCTCAATTTTTTTATCGTTGGGAAGTATCCGGGAAATGTCTTCTTCAAATTTCAGGCGGGTGGCAAACCAGGCAGCCAGCAGAAAAAGAACAATAAAGGTTCCGTACAAAACCGCTTTGTTCCTGCTGTAGAAATGATAAATGTGAAGTAATATCTTTTCCATTCCCTATTTGCCGTTGGTAACCGCGGTTTGTTTTTTACTGATGAGTTTCAAAAAAATGAACGTAAGCAGCCCGGCCACGATGCCTGCCAGTACCGCCAGCGTGATGCTTCCGTAAATATATTGAAGCAGGTTATTCTTCACCGAGTTGAGGGTGATGGTTTTGCTGAAGCTGATGTGCATGGCCTTGTCGCCCATCCAGGGCATTCCCATTTTATAGCTAAGGAAAATGATCAGCGGGATCATGGGCGGGATGCTGATATTGGCTGCGATGATCACCAGCGGCTTGTTCAGTTTAAACAGCACCGCCAGGAAAATGGCCGCCACCAGCTGGAAACCCCAGATGGGAATAATGCCCATGAAAATACCGAATGCCACCGACATGGCTTTCAGCTGCGGCGACTGATGAGTGTTGAACAGGTGATCATCGAGCAGCTTGCCCAGTTTTTTCCGGCTGAACAGGGTGCGGAAAAAATCCCTTGGTTTGATGTACAGGAAGGTGATCAGCACCAGCACCGTGTTCAGCACGCTGATGCGGAAAAAATCCTTGAATGGACGGAAATGCGATACCCTTTCTCCGGGGGGTGCATAATATACGGTTACGGGAACCGATTCGACGTCCACGCCCTTCCAGGCTGCCCGTACCAACACCTCGATCTCAAATTCATATTTGCGGGTAAAGAAGCGCATCTTCTTCAAGGGCTCCAGCGGGTAAAGGCGGTAGCCTGACTGGGTATCGGGACTATTGATGCCTGTTTCCACCCGGAACCAGAAATTGGAGAATTTATTGCCGAAGCTGCTCCCCCCCGGAACCGATTCCTGGTTCATATTGCGGGCCCCGATAATGATGCTGTTCCGGCTTTGTTCCAGTCTATCCAGGAATACCGGCAGGTCTTTGGCAAAATGCTGCCCATCTGAATCAATGGTGATGCCGTATTGATATCCTTTTTCAGCTGCCCGGGCAAATGCCTGGCGCAGGGCCCATCCCTTTCCCTTATTGGGCTGGTAGCTGATGAGCTGCACATAAGGATACGCTTTTACCGCATCGGCAGTGCCGTCGGTTGAGCCATCGTTCACCACGATAATATGGGTGGTATAGCGGCTTACGTCTTCAATCACCCCGGCCAGCGTGGCCGCATTGTTATAAGTGGGGATAATGACGCAGGCCTTTAATTCATCAAATTTCTCCCTCGGGGAAACAGGTCCGGTCATTATACAGGTTGTTTGGCATTTAGTGAAACAGCAGGGTTGCGGTAAAATTATAACAATAAAGGGAATAAAGGGTTCGGGGTTTGGGGTTTGGAGTTTGAGGTTTATGGTTGGGAGCTCAATAATGGATTGTCTCTTTATTAACGGCACACCCATCCGGTATCCCGTATCTGGCATCTGGCGTGCGGCATCCCTATCGCCTGATTTACAGCCCCATTTAAAAAAATCTTCACAAGGGAGATTTACACAAAAAATGAGGTTGGCACGGTTTTGGTTTTTTCCGGGCTGTCTCCGGAGGGAGACATTTTAAGTAACCCCTTTTTTAAATCTAAACATCTAAATCTGATATTATGACTGAAACAAATTTTCCAACTCCGTCTGCACAGGCAGCCCCGGCCAAAAACTATAAGAATGTAGTGATCGGGGTGCTGGCTACCGCACTGGTAGCTGTATCAGGATACCTGGTATATGCAAAAACGCAGAGCTCACAAACCATTCAGCAGCAGGAAACCCAGATCGCCAAGGTAACCACTGAAAAGAGTGACCTGCAGAACAGCTTCGACGCTTCATTGGCAAGGCTCGACTCTATGTCGACCGTTAACACCAGCCTGGAAGGAAAGCTGACAGAAAAAAATGAAGAGATCTCCAAAGTAAAAGCAGAAATCCGCAGCATCCTCAATAAGAAGAATGCCACTGCTTCAGAACTGGGAAGGGCAAAAACGCTGATCGCTTCTTTGAATGAGAAAATTGCTTCCCTGGAACAGGATGTAGCCCGCCTGACCATGGAGAACCAGACACTCACCAACGACAAAGTGGTGCTGACCCAGGAAAAAGAAAAACTGACCCAGGACCTGAGCACCACCACTACCGCCAAAGTAGAGCTGGAAAAGAAAGTGGATGTGGCTTCCACCCTCAATGCGTCTAACATCGTGATCACGCCGATCAACGTGAAGAACAACGGAAAAGAAAAAGTATCCACTACCGCCAAGCGTGTAGACAAATTCGTGGTAAGTTTTGATGTGATGAACCGCATTGCCAAAGCAGGCCAGACTGACATCTATGTATTGGTAATCGGCCCTGATGGCCAGGCCATCAATACCGGAACAGAAACATTCACCATCCGCGACGAAGGCGATAAGGCATATACCGCTAAAGTTCCTGTTGAGCTGGAAGCAGCCAAAACAAAGAACGTGGAGTTTGCCTTCACCCCGGGATCAAGCTTCAAGCAGGGTAACTACACCGTGATGATCTACCAGAATGGTTTCCTCATCGGCCAGGGCACCCGCGAACTGAAGAAAGGCGGACTGTTCAGCTAAGCCAACCTTGAATCTATCATAAAAACAGTATCCCCGTAAAGCCAGGGAAAGCTATCCGGATCTTAATAATCCGGGTAGCTTTTTTGTTTTTTGGAACGTTTAGACGTTTAGCTTCCTTATATATCGTAAAGAGGCATTCTACACTTCTTAACCTAAAACTCTTAAACCCATCAACTTGTCAACCCCATTTCCTTAAGCTGTCCTATATTTGCAGCCGATTTTCAAATCCGAAACTTTATTTAAACCTAAAATCATGAAAAAGATCTTATTCGCAGCAGCATTTGCCATTATTTCAGGCAGCGCTTTCAGTCAAACCTTTATGCACGGCGCGGGCATCACCGTTATCGGCAGCACCACCGGACAGGGCAGCAACAGCGACATCGGCTTTGGCGAGGGCTTCACTTATTTTCCCCGTTTTAATTTTGTAGAAACAGAAGCGCTTTCTGTATCGGTAGGCATTCCGCTGGTTGTGGGTATTTCCGCCACCACCGGCACCACCCGTGATCAGTATGGATATACCTATGACAACACATCCGTAGGTTTTGTACTGAATGCCCCACTGATTGTAAACCTGAACATGGGAAGGGGTTCCACCAAAGAAAACACAAAAAAATTCGGCTACTTTGTGGGTGCCGGTTTTGGTTTTCACCATGGAGATTTCCTGTCTGATATGTATGACCCCAATACCGGTACGTATGTTGACAGCTATTCGTCCAATACCTTCGGCCCGGCTGCCAATGCAGGCATCCGCTTGGGCGTGGGAAGAAAACACAAAAATATTGAGATCCGCTTTTCATACATGAAGGGCATCAATGAGAATAAGCCGAATATCGGCGGGGTGGCTTGTTCATTTAATTTTTAAGACCCTGTATAATTAAGGATTAAGAATTCCTTCAGTTTGTTACTCTTCATCAATTAAATTAAAGAGCTGATAAACTGAAGGAATTTTTAATTATCAATCCTTAATTATTGATCCCCTTTTTAAGCCCCTTCCTTAAACAAGGTTCCTCCAATTATTTAATTGCTTTATTTTTGCAGCCGTATGAAAAGAACTATTAAAACAGTTGCAGTTATTGGCGGGGGCCCTTCCGGCTGTGCCCTGGGTATCTTACTGAAACGAAAAGGATTTGATGTGGCGGTTTTCTATCTCGAGAAGCGACCTGAGATCATTGTGGGTGAGTCTCTGCTGCCTGCCATTATTCCGCTGCTGCGCAAGCTGGGGGTGGAAGAGGAGGTGAAATCATATAGTACGTACAAACCCGGCGCTTCGGTATGGGTGAATAAGGAAGAAGAAGCCACTTCGCCATTCAGTTTCGGCGGCGGCGGATTACCTCCCTATGCATACAATGTTCCGAGGGTAAAATTCGACAAGACCATTTTTGATAAAGCGGTTGCCGAAGGTGTTACCTTCTTTCCGCACATTGCGAAGATTGAACAGGTGGCCGGTACTGATGAACTCAGACTGAGCGATGACACCCTGGTAGCCACCAACGATTATTTCAAAGGACAGCCCGACCTGATTGTGGATGCCACCGGCCGCTCACGCACCATTGCCCGCCTGATGAACCTGCCGACAAAGGAAGGTTCCCGTAAAGACGTGGCCATCTTTGCCCACTTAACGAATGCCGATAAGATCAGTCCGTATAATATACATCTGCACCGCCTGGAGGAAGGCTAGACCTGGCGCATACCGCTGCCCGACCGTACATCGGTGGGCGTGGTGATCAATCCAAAACACCTTTCCAAGTATGGCGAAACCAAGGAAGAGCAGTATGATAATATATTAAAGTCGGATCCCACTCTTGTCAAGTTCACCCAGGATGCTAAAAGAGAAACGGGAGTCGTGCAGTATAATAATTACCAGCTCATCACCGAACGCATGTATGGAACAAACTGGTTGCTGATCGGTGATGCCGCCGGGTTCCTGGATCCTATCTTCTCCTCGGGTTTATTCCTTGCCATCAAGAGTGCTTTTACCGCCACCGATGCCATTTGTGAAGGAACCGATGCGGCGTTTAAGCAATACCAGAAAATGGAAATGCACGAACTGAAGGTTTGGCAAAAGCTGGTGAATACCTGGTACAGCGGCGGGTTGTTCACCCTTATGACGGTGGGCAAAGAAAGAATGGATACTTCATTCGGACGGTTTATCGGTCCGCATATGCAGCGCCACCTCACCCGTATCTTCACCGGCGAGGCGGTATATAAAACCTACAGCCGTGGATTCTTGCGGTTCATTCTCGGACCCATGATCCGGATGATGAAGCTGGGAAGACTGCACAACCGGAATATCAGCGACCTGGCGATAAAGTAGGTTTGGTTTTAAGCGTTTGGCTTCTGCCGGTGCCGCTGTGCTGAAATTTATCTATATTTATAGTATGCGGCAGTAGCTCAGTTGGTAGAGCATTAGCTTCCCAAGCTAAGGGCCGGGAGTTCGAGCCTCCTTTGCCGCTCGGCAAAATTTTTCAAGGTTCAACATTTAACGTTGAGCCTTTTTTGTGAACTTTTCCTACGCATTATCGGAAATTGGGTGGATAGTCAGGCCTCTTTATAGTAAAATCCTGCCATTCATACCTGACTTTTTCCACTCCTCACAAACGGGATATAAATTTTTCTTAACCCGTAAATTTTCTAAGTCGTTGATCGTAAATGACTTGATGATTCAAACAGGTAATAAAATTAGCCAGCTACTAAAAAAAACATTGTACTATGTGTTGCATAGTACCAAATATTACCCTATCTTTGTGTTATCAAAGCGGATGAAATAGAGGATAAGCCCCTCGATCCTTCGACTCCGTTCAGGATAAAAAAACTCAACTATTAAAAACATAAAAAAAGTAAAGTCATGAAAAAGCAATCAAACAACACATTCAGCCCTCTCAGTAAAGAGCAACTGTCAACATTAACCACCGTAACCAGCGAAACCCTGGCAAAACCAAGGACCTTCAGCGCTGCCGAACTCTGGGATATCCAGCGCCGCAGCCGTACCATGGTAAGCCGCCGGAGTTATGCATTTTAAACCAGGAGGAAGAAAAGCCATGAAGTTTTATCTCTTATTCCTGGTGATCATTGCACTCACCTTCGCCGCCATCACAGCCTGAAAACTAAATAAAGTAATTAGTGAATAAAAAGTATAGTCATGAAAAAACAATCAGAAAACCGTTTCAGCCCTTTAAGCCAGAAGGCCGTTGAAACCCTTACCAGCATTCAAAAAGAAACCCTGGTTAAGCCAAGGACTTTCAGTGCCGCTGAACTCTGGGACATCCAGCGCCGCAGCCGCACGATGGTAAGCCGCAGAAATTTCGCCTTCTAAGCAATCAATACTTTGAGCGTATACAGTTGGTTTTGGATGATCCCGGGCAACCGGGATCTTTTTTTTCTTGAAATCCGGGTATTCTCCCTTCGTTTCATGAAAGCAATTACCCGCCAGGATTCAAACTTTGAACTTCAATTATTTCATTCAAAAGCCAAAAAACCCTATTTTTGCCCTCCCAAAACGGAAACGTAGGGAAAATTCCTCCTTAGCTCAGTTGGTTAGAGCATCTGACTGTTAATCAGAGGGTCGCTGGTTCAAGTCCAGCAGGGGGAGC
>DMRT01000300.1 GCA_003455235.1 Chitinophagaceae bacterium | reverse complement strand
ACCTGCTGCTGGAAGCATTTCCAGGCTTTGGCTGCACAACTGCACTTTATTCGCAAACATTTACCATCACGATTGCAGATAAATCCTTTGGCGTAATTACAATCCCTGCCGGAAGCAATATTGCAACCTTGAACGGCTCAGTAACCGATTGTGCCAATACACCTGTAACCAATGGATACATCATGATGAAGGAAGGAGATATTTTTACACGATTTCCTTTGAATAATGCGGGTACTTACAGTGCCAGTAAATTCTACTGCGATTTCCCGCAAACCGTAACACTTATTGGAGAAGATATTTCCAATTCACAACAAAGTACCTTCATAAGCAAGGTAATTAATGCAGGTGCTAATACTGTTCCCAATATACAGGCATGTGGCGTTTCTACTCAACAATTTGTCAGTTACATCATAAACGGCATTACCTACAGTTATACTGCACCGGCCGACACATTCAGTTATTTTAATAATTTTCTATCTTCTGTTTCGATAACCGCTACCACAATACCGGCTTCCGGCCAAACGAGTTTTGGTATGTCTAATGGCGCAATTGCTACAGGCAACAATCAAGATCTGCTATTTTTCTACCCAGCCCAAATTTTCGATTCAATGAGTATGATTACGCCTGTACCCGTATATATTTCTGAATATGGGCCGGTTGGACAGTTTGTTGCAGGCAGTTTTACCGGTACATTTACGGGAAAACCTCCTGCAAACACACAATACAATGTAACCTGTAATTTCAGAATACGAAGAAGAAATTAAAAGATTGTATCACTAATTATAACGACTTTCTGAAAAAACAGAACACTTTTTTATTCCTTTTAAACTACGCTCTTGTTTTCATAAATTTGCGGCACAAAATACTCCCCTATGGCAGAAAAGATCAGCATGGCCTCCAGCGGCAAACTGAACGTACCCAATCACCCCATCATCCCATTCATTGAAGGCGACGGCATTGGTCCGGAAATATGGAAAGTGGCGCAGAAAGTATTTGACGCGGCCGTGGCCAAAGCATACAACGGCGAACGGAAGATCGAATGGAAAGAAATGCTGGCCGGGGAAAAAGCATTTAAACAAACCGGCGAATGGCTGCCGGCTGATACCCTGCAAACCGCCAAGGATTATATACTCTCCATCAAAGGTCCGCTTACCACGCCCATCGGCGGCGGTATCCGCTCGCTGAACGTGGCCATGCGGCAGGACCTGGACCTGTATGCCTGCGTGCGCCCGGTGAAATGGTTCAAAGGGGTTCCTTCTCCCGTGGTGCATCCCGAACAGGTGGATATGATCATCTTCCGGGAAAACACCGAAGACATTTATGCCGGCATTGAATGGAAGGCCGGTTCCCCCGAAGCTAAAAAGTTTGAAAAATTCCTGCTGGAAGAAATGGGCGTGAAAAGCGTGCGCTTCCCCGGCGATTCCAGCTATGGCGTAAAACCCGTTTCGGTGGAAGGAACCAAGCGACTCGTAAGGGCCGCCATCAACCATGCCCTGGAAAATGACCTTCCTTCGGTTACCCTGGTGCACAAAGGCAATATCATGAAGTTCACTGAAGGTGGATTTAAAACCTGGGGCTATGAAGTGGCCCGCCAGGAATACGGCGATAAAACATTCACCTGGGACGAATGGGATCAGCTGAAAAAAGAGCATGGCGAAGCGCATGCCAATGAAGTGCAGCGCAAAGCACTGCATGATGGGAAACTGTTGGTGAAAGACATCATTGCCGATAATTTCCTGCAGCAGATACTGATTGCACCCAAAGAGTTTTCCGTAGTAGCAACTTTAAACCTTAATGGCGACTATATCTCCGATGCACTCGCCGCCGAAGTGGGTGGCATCGGCATTGCCCCCGGCGCCAACATCAATTACAAAACCGGTTATGCGGTGTTTGAAGCCACGCATGGTACCGCTCCGAAATTTGCAGGTACCGACAGCATGAACCCATCCTCTGTTATCCTCAGCGGATGCATGATGCTGGATTATATGGGATGGAAAGAAGCAGCCGAACTGATCACCTCTGCTCTACAAGCCACCATCATGCGCAAGCGGGTGACCATCGACTTTTACAACCTGATGCAGGGAGCCACGCTTTTAAAGACCAGTGAATTCGGCGATGAGATCATTGAGAACCTGGGTGCCGTGGTGGCCGATTTCCAGCTGAAGAAGTCAACGGGATTGTAGTTGAATCTGAGGATGCCGGATGCGAGATGCCGGATGTGGGATCCTAAACCCGGTGTTTTTCTTCTACTGCCTTTAAAAAGTTGATTAATTTTTTACTCAGCATGTTGAGTTTTCCGTTCAGCAATTCAAATACAGCTTTGTCATTTAATGATCCTGTTTCCTCAAGTGTTTCCAAATGATCGATAGTTTCGTCCAGGGAAGCAATTGCAATAACGAGAAACCTGATAAAATCCTGTTTGTACTTTCGCCGGCCATATCCTTCTACAATGTTACTCTTAACCGATTTAACAGAACGTCTTATTTGCTGAGCTTCTTCAAATTGCTCAAATTTTGGAAGTGTAAAAGTCATTCTATGTACATCAATAACAACTTCTCTGGCTGATTTCCAGACTTCCAGGTTCTTGTAACTCATATTCGAGGGATTATTACACAACATTAATAAGGCGATGGTAACTCTTAAATAGTTTTATCACCAGCAATTCTGTTGTTTTCCCCATCCGGCATCTGGCATCTTGTATCCCGTATCCGCCCTATACCGTACATTTGCTGAAATTTAAAACCCACTGTTGATTTATGAGCAAGATCAAAGTAGCAAATCCGGTTGTAGAACTGGACGGCGACGAGATGACACGCATCATCTGGAAATTCATCAAAGACAAACTCATCCTTCCTTACCTGGATGTTCCCATCCAATACTATGACCTGGGCATGGAATACCGGGATCAGACCGATGACCAGGTAACCATTGATGCCGCCAATGCCATCAAGGCCTGTGGCGTGGGTATCAAGTGCGCCACCATCACACCGGATGAAGCCCGGGTAAAAGAATTCAGCCTGAAACAAATGTGGAAAAGCCCCAACGGCACCATCCGCAATATTCTTGATGGCACCGTTTTCCGGGAGCCGATCGTAATGAAGAATGTACCCCGGCTGGTAACCAACTGGACGGCGCCCATCATCGTAGGCCGTCACGCCTTCGGCGACCAGTACCGTGCCACCGATACAGTGATCAAAGGAAAAGGCAAACTCATCATGACCTTCACACCCGAAGGCGGCGGCGAACCGCAAACCTTTGAAGTATATAATTATAAAGGCGATGGCGTTGCCCTTACCATGTACAATACCGATGAGAGTATTTATGGATTCGCAAGAAGCTGCTTCAACATGGCGCTCAGCAAAAAATGGCCCCTGTATCTTTCCACCAAGAACACCATTCTTAAAAAATACGACGGACGCTTCAAAGACATCTTTGAAGAAGTATACCAGAAAGAATTTAAAACGGCATTTGATGCAGCCGGCATCGTATACGAACACCGTCTCATCGACGACATGGTGGCCAGCGCCCTGAAATGGAACGGCAACTTTGTATGGGCCTGCAAGAACTACGACGGCGACGTACAGAGCGATACCGTGGCACAGGGATTCGGTTCATTGGGATTGATGACCTCAGTATTGGTTACTCCGGATGGAAAGACCATGGAAGCCGAAGCCGCACACGGCACGGTTACCCGTCACTACCGGGAACACCAGGCCGGCAAACCAACATCCACCAACCCGATCGCTTCCATCTTTGCATGGACAAGAGGCCTTGCCTTCCGCGGCAAACTGGATAACAACCAGCCATTGATCGATTTCTGTAATGCACTCGAAGCCGTTTGTATAGAAACAGTAGAAAGCGGCAAGATGACCAAGGACCTGGCCGTTTGTATTCACGGCAACAAAGTGAACCACGGTGAACACTACCTGTACACAGAAGAGTTCCTGGATGCTATTGATACAAACCTGAAAAAGAAAATGGGATTATAATTTGATTAGAGTATATTTTAACAAGCCCTGCTTTTTAAGCAGGGCTCTTTTTTTTATCTTTAAGCATGACCGCCACCATCATCATTACCTTTTGCGTTCTTTTATTAATCGCTTATGTGTTCGACCTTACCTCTTCCAAAACATTAATACCTTCTGTGATCCTGCTGTTGCTGCTTGGATGGATCGTTAGACAGCTGTCGGAAACAATCGGCATTCATATCCCCGACCTGTCTGCTTTACTGCCTGTATTCGGAACCATCGGTTTAATCCTGATTGTACTGGAGGGCTCACTTGAACTGGAACTCAACCGTTCAAAAACAGGCTTGATTAAACGGTCGGCCCTGGTGGCCCTGGTACCCTTGCTGGCACTTGCCTTCCTGCTGGCATTTGCTTTTCAATTGTCCGATCCCGCCATTTCATTCAGGAATGCGCTCACCAATGCCGTTCCGCTTTGCGTAATCAGCAGTTCCATTGCCATCCCCAGTGTGAAATACCTGGGTGCTCATAACCGGGAGTTCATCACCTACGAAAGCAGCCTTTCTGACATTATCGGGGTGGTGTTCTTCAACTTTGTGGCTTTAAATGAACTGGGGCAGGCACATTCTGTTTTATCATCGGCACTTCAGCTGTTGCTCATGATCGGGGTATCCTTTGCCGCCACCATCCTGCTGGCTTTCCTGCTGGGCCGGATCGATCACCACATCAAATTTGTTCCCATCATCCTGCTGGTATTGCTGATCTATGCCCTTGCCAAATTGTACCACCTGCCCTCACTGATCTTTATTCTTATTCTCGGTTTATTCCTCGGTAATCTGGATGAATTGAAACGGTTCCGTTGGGTGAGTAAACTGAAACCGGATGAATTGAATACCGAAGTACATAAATTCAGGGACCTGGTTACAGAAGCCACTTTTTTAGTCCGCACTGCTTTCTTCCTGCTTTTTGGGTACCTGATTGAAACAGCCGAAGTACTTAATACCCAAACCCTCGCCTGGGCAGTAGCCATCATGGCTGTGGCATTACTCATCCGTGCCATGCAGTTGAAACTATCCGGCATTCCCTTGTTTCCGATGCTGTTCATCATGCCCCGGGGGCTGATCAACATACTGCTGTTTTTATCCATCATTCCGCTTCAGCAAATACCTTTTGTAAATAAATCGCTGGTGCTGCAGCTGGTACTGCTGTCCACCATCATCATGATGTTTGGTATTCTGTTTTCGAAGAAAGAGTAAGAAGCCGCTCAGGACCGTTTCCGGTAATTGATTACCGCCCAGCTGTTGAAGAATATGCCCAGCGCCAGTACAGAGAAGAACTGTGTTTTAACATCTGTGAAGCCGCTTCCCTTCAGTACAATCATCCGCATCACTTCAATGAAGTATGCCACGGGGTTTATTTTGGTGATCATCTTTGCCCAGTCAGGCATGCTTTCAATCGGTGTGTACAGGCCGCCCAGCAGCATAAACAACATCATCACAAAGAAGCTTACAAACGTGGCCTGCGTCTGCGTTTCGGCATAGGTGGAAACAAGCAGGCCCACGCCCAGCAGCGTAAAAAGAAACACCATGCCGAATACATAAATCAATGAAATGCTGCCCACCGGAATGATG
>DMRT01000249.1 GCA_003455235.1 Chitinophagaceae bacterium | reverse complement strand
TGCTCGATGAAAAGCCCTGCTGATGAATGGTAAAGACTATTTTTGCAACCAATATGAGCACTGCACACACGGTTAAGAGAATATTAATAGCCGATGACGAGCCGGATATCCTGGAGATCATTCAATACAACCTGAAAAACGAAGGATACGAAGTGGCCGCCGCCAAGAACGGAAATGATGCACTGGACCTGGCAAAGCGATTCAATCCCGACCTGATCATTCTTGATATCATGATGCCGGGTAAAACCGGCATTGAAGTATGTAACCTGCTGCGGATGCAGCCCGCCTTCAACAATACCCTTATTATTTTCCTGACAGCACTCAGTGACGAAGGCACCGAGATCAAAGGACTGGAAACCGGTGCCGATGACTACCTCACCAAGCCCATCAGTCCGAAAGTACTGGTGAGTAAAGTGAATGCGCTGTTCCGCCGTATCAACAAAGAAGAAACCGGCATCCTCCAGATCGGTGATCTGCAGATCGACCGGGAAAAATACATGGTGAACTACCAGGGCAACGACATCATCCTGGCCCGCAAGGAATTTGAACTGCTGGCCTTACTGGCAAGCAAACCCGGCAAAGTCTTTCTCCGCAACGAAATCCTGAACCAGGTGTGGGGTACCGAAGTGATCGTGGGCGACCGCACCATTGATGTACACATCCGTAAAATACGCCAGAAACTCAACCTCGACTGCATCACCACGGTGAAGGGCGTGGGATATAAGTTCGAGATCTAAGTGCGTTAATTGTTAATGGTTCATAGTTCATAGTTTTTTACTTTCGCAACAGCCTGGCCATGAACAATGCGCCATGAACAATGAACCCCGATGCTTTCTAAAAAAAATATCTCCCCGCAGCAGCTATCGGCACTCACGGCCCTCGGCCTGTCTATTCCCATTGCAGCGGGTATTTTTGTCTTTAAACCGGTATGGTGGATTGCCCTCATCTCCTTTGTGGTCATCTTTCTTGGATCGTACGGCTTAATATTGTATACCCTGCAAACCTTTATCTACCGGAAAATAAAACTCATCTATAAATTCATTTATCAAACCAAGGCAAGCAAGCGGGAAGAATTTTATTACAAGAACATCCTGCCGCAGAAAGGCATTGATGAAGTGCGGGAAGACGTGGAGAACTGGGCCGAACAGCGTAAGGCTGAAATTGAAGTGCTGCAGGAGAATGAAGCCTACCGCAAAGAATTCCTGCAGAACCTGAGCCATGAACTGAAGACACCCATCTTTGCCATACAGGGTTATGTAGACACGTTATTGAGCGGGGCACTGGAAAACAGCGAAGTGAATAAAAAATTTCTGCAAAGCACTTCCCGCAACATCGACCGGCTGGTGAACCTGGTAGACGACCTGGATGCCATTTCCAAACTGGAAAGCGGGGAGCAGCTGCTGCTGCAGAACAGTTTCATCATACAGGATCTGCTGAAAGAAGTGTATGAATCACTTTCCATCAAAGCCGATGAAAAAGAGATCCGCTGTATCATCAAAAAAGGTTGCGAACAGCCGCTTTCAGTTTATGCCGATAAAGAAAAGATCCGGCAGGTATTCATCAACCTGGTGGACAATGCCATCAAATACGGCAAACAGAACGGAATTGTAGAAGCCAGTTTTTATAAAGTAGACGGCGCCAAAGTTCTCATCGAAATCAGCGACGATGGCGCCGGCATCGCCGAAGAACATCTCCCGAGAATTTTTGAACGGTTCTACCGTACAGACCTTGCCCGCAGCCGCAAAGTGGGTGGCAGCGGGCTGGGGCTCGCCATCTGCAAGCACATCATCGAAGCCCACGGGCAGGCCATTCACGTACGCAGCACCATCGACGTGGGCACCACCTTCGGATTCACCCTTCAGAGCAGGAAAGATTAAAACGGGCCAAGACTTCCGAAGTTTCTAAAACTTCGGAAGTCTGGTATATGCAAAAAAAAGAGAAGCAACTGCTTCCCTTCCTTATTGTACGGTACGGCTTGTTATTTCGCTGAATAGCGGGTGATCTGTTCTTTGTGGTGCAAAATTCCCCTCGTTATATTAAGCCCCTGTTAAGCGGGCGTTACCAAATAATTAAGGACTGCAGTTAACAGTCACATAATGTTTCCGTAAACATTTGGTTACAACTCCTGTGCATATTGCAGCATCACTAACCCCGCTATTTTATGAAACAGGTACGCTATTATTTGCTGGAGATCTCGGTACGGATCTTTCTGCCCATGCTTTCTGCTTTTTATACACCGCTGAAATTTTATAAAGTCAGGTAGTGGATGCCATCAAAAAGCGGAAGCTGGATATACTGGTTCTGTCAGATGTACACCTTGGCACCTATGGCTGTCACGCAAAAGAGTTATTGCTGTACCTGAAAACGGTAAAGCCCAAAACGGTGATCCTGAACGGCGACATCATCGATATCTGGCAGTTCAATAAACGGTACTGGCCCAAAAGCCACATGAAAGTGGTGAAGCAGCTGATGACCTGGATGGGCAAGGGCGTAAAGATCTACTATGTTACCGGCAACCACGATGAGATGCTGCGCAGGTTTACCGGGTTCAAAATGGGATCACTCCGGATCGTGAATAAAGTGATCCTGGAACTGGACGATGGAAAAACAGCCTGGTTCTTTCATGGCGATGTGTTCGATGTAACCATGCAGCACAGCAAATGGCTGGCAAAACTGGGAGCCGTGGGTTATGATACCCTGATTCTCATTAACCGGTTCGCCAATTTTATTTCGGAAAAAATTTTCAAGAAAGGAAAACTGTCTCTTTCTAAAAAAATAAAGAACAGCGTGAAGAGTGCGGTGAAGTTCATCAACCGTTTTGAACAGACAGCGGCCGATATCGGCATCAGCAACAAGTACGACTACGTGGTATGCGGGCATATCCACCAGCCCGAGATCCGGGTGATAGAAAATGAAGACGGGAAAATAACCTATCTCAACAGCGGCGACTGGATCGAGAATTTAACGGCACTGGAATATGCCGGTGGCAAATGGAATATCTACCGATTTGATGAAGTGGAGATGCTGCAAATGAGCATGCACGACCAGGAAGAAGAACCCAATAATACACAGCTCTTCGATAACCTGGTGGAAGAATTCAACCTGCTGAAACAATCATGAAGATTTTATATGCCATACAGGGAACCGGCAACGGCCATTTGAGCAGGGCAAGAGATATCATTCCCATCCTGCAGGAAAAGGGAGAGCTGGATATCCTGGTGAGCGGCATACAGGCGGATGTAGAACTGCCTTACCCCGTGAAGTACAAATTCAAAGGGCTCAGTTTCATTTTTGGAAAGAAGGGAGGGATCGACCTGCTGGCTACGTACCAGAAAAGCAACCTGAAACAGTTGTACAAGGAAATAAAAAGCTTACCGGTGGAGGAATACGACCTGGTGATTAATGATTTTGAGCCCGTGAGTGCCTGGGCCTGTAAGATGAAGAACAAAGCATGCATCGGCCTAAGTCACCAGGCCGCCGTTATCAATAAAAAATCACCGAAGCCAAAGAAGAAAGACATGGTGGGTCGTGCCGTGCTTAATAATTATGCACCGGTTTCCGCTTCCTACGGGTTCCATTTCGGCATGTATGATAAAAACATTTACACGCCGGTAATCCGGAGCCAGGTGAGGGAAGCGAAGCCGGAGAAAAAAGACCATTACACCGTTTACCTGCCGGCCTACAGCGATGAACGGATTATAAAGGTACTGGGAGAGTTAAAGAAGATCGACTGGCAGGTGTTCAGCAAGCATTCAAAAAAGGAATACCGGGTGAAGAACGTTCATATACGCCCGGTGAACAACGATGACTTTATTGAAAGCTTCATTCATTGCTCCGGTGTTTTATGCGGTGCCGGATTTGAAACACCCGCCGAGGCATTGTATTTAAAGAAAAAGCTGATGGTAATACCGATGAAGGGCCAGTATGAACAGCAATGTAATGCAGCCGCGTTGAAAGACATGGGCGTGCCGGTGATCAAAAGCCTGAAGAAAAAGCACCAGGATAAAATAAAAGCCTGGACCGAAACGAATCAGGTGATTACGGTGAATTACCCCAACAGCACCGGCCGGATCATCAACATGATCATCCGGAAACATGCTCAGGAAACGGAAAAGAAAGAAGTGAAGCTGGGGGATGGCATTTATTCTGTTAAGAAACTGAAAGATAAAAGCCTGGGCAAAATATTAAACCAACTGGGGGAATAAGGCCATGCTCTTTACACGGAATGATTTTGGAGAAAATTTCAAGTGGGGTGTATCCACAGCCGCTTACCAGATAGAGGGAGGGCATAACGTGGATGGCAAAGGACCCTCTATATGGGATGTGTTTGCTCAACGGAAGAAAAAAATATACAACAACCAAAACGGTAATACCGCCTGCAATTTTTACCAGCACTATGCCGAAGACCTGGC
>DMRT01000130.1 GCA_003455235.1 Chitinophagaceae bacterium | reverse complement strand
ATCTTACTTATCACACTCTAAGCAACACTAACACAGATATAAACGAAACCAACAGAAACTATTACCGTATCTCAGTTCAAGATCCAACAACAATTGTAAAAAGAAATGGCGTGGTAATGACAGGTTTGATCAATAATTTCTATTACGAATGTGCAGATTCAACAGGTGGGGATTATTTTGAATCAGATAAGCCAATGTTAGTTTCCCAATATACGCCTAACGCTAATCAATGTTGGATGCCACCTCCCCAGACTGGCGGATCATATGGGGACCCTGAGATGTTCTACTTAAGTCCTATTGAGCAGGGGCAAAAATCAGTTTTATTTTATACAAGCCGCAATGCTAATATTAATTATGTTTACACTAATATTATTTTACCCACAACTGCAATCAATTCACTAAAGGTAGACGGCAACCCTATTTCAAGTATTAATACAAGAATTCATCCTAATAATCCTAATTATACTGTTGCTGTGGAAAGATTGATCGGGCCAGCTGCACAGCATACAATTACTTGTGACTCTACTTTTACAGCAATTGTATATGGATTGGGATACTATGAAAGCTATGGCTATAACGTAGGCACCAATATCAATAACCTGAACAGTTACAGTGCGATAAAAAATACATTTAATACCAGCGGCAATATTGATACATTCACCTGCCGCAATACACCCGTACGTTTGTTTGCAAAGATCGCTTACCCGGCCACTTCCATTCGCTGGAGGCTGAGCCAGGTGCCTGGCATTACACCCAATGTTGATTCGATCATCAACAACCCAATACCATTGAATACCGAATCGATCAACGGACGTACGTATTATGTGTACACCCTTCAGCAGGATTTTACTTTTGCAAATCAAGGTACATTCACCATACCCATATCCTATACCGCTGCGTTAATTCCCAATTGCAACCAAACAGAATATGCATCGGTAACCGTAGTGGTAAAACCCGGGCCACAGGCCGATTTCAGCATTCCATCGGCCTGCCCCAACCAATCCATTGTATTAACAGGTACATCCTCCACCAATGGATTTAACATAGGCAGTTACCTGTGGAACTTCCCCGATGGCAGCACACAAACCACCGTTAATGCAACAAAATCTTTCCCTGCCATCGGCAGTTACCCGGTGCGGTACCGCATTTATGCCGACAATGGCTGTGCAGGTGATACTACAAAAACCGTGGTCATCGGAAGTCCGGTAAGTTTATCCGTTCAGGCCATTGGAAAAGCCTGTGCCGACAGTGTATTTACCTTTACCTCATCCATACCGGTAAATGCCGCTAACCCGCCAAGCTGGTACTGGGATTTCGGTGACGGCAATTCTGCCACCATTACCAATTCCAATACCATTACACACAGTTATACGGCATTGGGCGTAACCAGAACACTACGGCATGCTGTAGGATTTACAACCGGATGCGGAACCGATACGGTAACGTATATCATTCCCGTTATCAACAGCAATCCAACGGCTGCTTTCAGTTTTGTTTCGGATACGCTTTGCGAAAAAAGGCCGGTGCAGTTCAATGCTGCACTCACCGGAATCAGTTCCTGGTTGTGGAATTTCGGTAACGGTACAAGCACAGCATCACCTCCCCTGCAACATACTTTTACCAATGCCGGTTCATTCAATGTAAGCCTGGTGGTAAAAGATGTAAACGGATGCGGCTCATTGCCGGCAACAAACATCGTCACCATTAATTCATTACCTGTTATCAGTGCAGGACCCGATAAATATTTCCGCTTTGGGAACCCGGTAACGCTGGATGCCTCCATCAGCAACCCGGGCAACTATGATTTTATATGGACACCTGCCACATACCTTAATCTGGCAACCATACTAAATCCGGTGGCATCACCCGACAGGAAAATGATCTACACGGTGGTGGCTACCGATAAAAGCACGCACTGCGCTGCTAGCGACAGTGTATTGGTAAAACCCATCAGCATTGTGCAGGTACCTAATGCCTTTACACCCAACAACGACGGTAAAAATGACCTGTTTAAGGTACTGGGTACAGAAATGGTGACACAATTCAATTTTAAAATATTCAACCGGTATGGCCAGCTGGTTTTTGAAACCAGCGATAAGAACCAGGGCTGGGATGGAAAATGGAAAGGACAACCGGTTTTGGGCGGAGGCTTTATATATATTATTACTTACAGCGCCCCCAACTACCCGGATGCACAGGTAGTGAAGGGAAGCTTTGTACTGATCCGGTAAAAGAAGTAATTCTACAAATAACCGGAACATTTATTTTGAAATTAGTACCAACTGAAAATAACTTTGAAGAAGAAATAAGATGCAGCCAAAAATTCTGATAGCAGACGATCACAGCATGATACGCAAGGGCCTGAAGCTGCACATGCAACTCACCCTCGGTTTTTCCGACATACAGGAAGTAGGCACCTGCAACGACCTTATGCGTGAACTGGTAAAAAAGAAATACACCCACCTGGTACTGGATATTATTCTCAGTGACGGCAGCACCCTGGAAGTGATTCCGAATATACGCCGGGTATATCCCGACCTCAGCATACTGGTGTTTTCCATGCAGCCGGCCGAGATCTATGGTGAAGCATTGAAACAATACGGCATCAATCATTACCTCTCCAAATCGGTGGGAGAAGAAGAAATTGTGGAAGTGCTGCGCAAATTCCTGCACAACGAAAGCCCGGTACGGCAGAACATTCAGCACCAGGACAATCCGTTTAAAACACTGGCGCCGCGTGAGCTGGAAATCCTGCATTACATCCTGAAGGGCGTGGGTACCAAAGACATTGCCGATACCCTTAACCTGAAGATGAATACCATCTCCACCATCAAGACCCGCATTTTTGAAAAAACCACCGCCGGCAATATTAAAGAACTGATGGAACTGGCCACGCTGTACAATGTGAATTATTAAGCCGGATGCAGTAACTTGTTAGGGCAAAACGTGTATGCAAAAATTCCTGCTTTTATCTGCCGCCTTATTCATCGCTGCAACGGCAGCACACACACAACCTGCACCCGCTTCCAACATACAGCAATACACCACCGAAAACGGTCTGCCATCTAACGGCATCAAGGGGCTGCAATGGGATGAGAATACGGGTTTTTTGTGGATGGCCACCGAAGCCGGCATCGTACGTTTCAACGGGGTCGACTTTAAATCCTTCACCAAAGAAACCATGCCGGAGATTGGGTCCGAACGCATGCTCTTCCTGGTACGTAATAATGCCGGCAGAATCTATACATCCGATCAGCCCGGTAATATTTTCCGCATCGAAAAAAGCAGGCCGGTGCTGTGGAAGAAAAGCACGGCGCCGGTTGGCGGTAATAATCCTGACCTGGGCCAGTATTATCTCTTATCCGTATCTGAAACACTTTTTAAATCGAAAGTAAGCAAGCCGAGGCCCGGCAGATTTGCTTCGGGCGCCAACCGCACTATTTGCACGAGCGACACATCCTGCTTCATTCAGAATGGCAATACTCTTTTTTATTATTCCACAACATCAGCCGGGCCCGAACTGGTGCCCGTGGAAGAAAAAACACTGAATTCAATATTCCTGATCGGGGAAAACTGTTTTATCATCAACAACCGGAAAGAGATATTCCTCTTTCACCCCGGAACAAGAACCGTATCGCCCGTGTCACCCGCCGGCAGCGGTATGGCCCTGCTGAAGGACATGAACAACAGCAATATTCTTTTCTGGCAAACCGGGATGAACAGCCCGGTATTCATTGCAGGAGAAAAAGCCTGGCTGTTCGATTATGACGGCAACAGCATCAATGCCCGGCTGGTTACCAGCAGCATTCCGCCCGACTTGTACATCAAATCGGTTCAGTACAGCGAAAAAAATAATCTCCTCTTCATTGGCACCGAATCAAAAGGATTGATTGTGATCAGCCGCAACCGGGTGCTTTCCAAACGAAGGGATGTGGTGAACATGAAAAACCGCAATTCCTATTATTCACAGGTTCAGCTTCCGGATGGAAATATTCTCACCAATGAAAGTGATGTGATCGGCGATCATCCTACTGATGAGCGTATATTGCCCATAAAAGGAAAATTTGGATTCAATGTTTCCATTACCGGCGGCATACTCTGGTATTCGCAGGTGGATCCGGCCGTGGGCCATAACTGCCTGCATGCCTATTACCCGGCAACGGGGCAAACAATCCGTTATCCCAAAATAATTTCCAGCGAAATTGTTGCGGAGATGAACGGACAGATATACCTGGCCAACCTCTATGGCATCGGCATCCTGGAAGGCGATAGCCTGCGTTATCTATGCCGGTATCCCAAAGAAATGGACGGCACTGTGATCTTTGATTTTGCACCCATCGGGCAGGATATGCTGGCAGTAGCCACCTGCGGGGGATTGCTGCGCTTCCATACCGGCAGCAAGCGGCTCGATATTCTTTTTTCGCAGGAAAACATCTGCGTGCGCAGCATCTGGAAATACAAAAACTATATTTTCTTCGGTACCTATGGCGGAGGCTATTATATTTATAAAAACGGGATCATCCGGGCCATGCCGCTTGACAAGAATAAATACCTGCTGTACCCGCATTGTTTTGTGCCCGATGATGAAAACTATTGCTGGATCAGCACCAACCGCGGATTGTTCAAGGCAAGCCTCCCCGAACTGATTGACGCCTTTGAAAACAAACGGCCTTCTGTGTATTACCATTATTACGGTAAAAAAGACGGAATGGAAATGACGGAGCTGAACGGAGGCTGTACACCCTGTGCCCTTCGGATGAAAGACAGCACCATCTCCTTCCCTACCATGGACGGCCTGCTGTGGGTGAATCCCCAACGGGCAAAACCGGTATTACCTGTTGGCGAAATTTTTATTGATGAAGTACTGGTGAACGGCGAGAAAGTGAATGTGGATTCGCTCCAGGGCAAAACCCTGCTGCCACAAACACAGGAACTGGTTGTTGAACTCGGCTTTTCGGCCTGGTGCAATAAAGAAAATATTTACATCGATTACCAGCTCAACGATACCCTCAGCTGGAAGCCGGTGAACACAGCCAACGAAGCGCTGATACGGCTCAGTAACCTGAACCCGGGTAATTATGTGCTGCGCATCCGCAAACTGAACGGCTTTGGCGCCGGTAATTATTCATACAAAGAAATCCGCTTCCGCATCAGCACACCGTGGACAAGGCAGTGGTGGTTTTATGCACTATGTGTACTCTCGCTGTTTGGCGTGGTAACAATCTATTTACGCTACCGTACCCGGCAATACCAGATCCGGCAGGAGAAACTGGAGAAGCAGGTGGCTGAAAAAACAAAAGAGCTGCAGGAAAAAAATGAAGTGCTGGAAAAGAATGACACCATCAAAACCAGGCTCATCTCCATCATCAGTCATGATATTGTTACGCCCTTGAAATTTTTGACTGTGGCCGGCAAGAACCTGATCGAAAAACGGAACCTGATGCCGGATGAACTGCAGGATGAAACGATCCGGGAAATGACCAATACCGCACAGGAACTGCAATTGCTTTCCACCAATATCCTCAACTGGATCAAGTACCAGAATGAGAACCGGCGGCTGGTAAAGGAAACATTCCGGCTGCACGAACTGGTGAACCAGGTGTTGGGTATACTCAATTCGCTGGCCAAACAGAAAAAGCTGGAACTGATCAACGAAGTGGATGAACAGCTGGAGATACACCAGTACTTTGAACCGCTGAAGATTCTTGTATACAACCTGCTGGCCAATGCCATTAATTTTTCGGAAAAAGGACGCATCATCGTTTCGGCTGGATGGCAGGATGACCAGGTAACCATAAATGTGCAGGATGAAGGCGTGGGAATGACACCGGACCAGATCAAGAACATCATGGCCGACCAGTTTATCATCTCTTCAGCCAATATCGATAACCGCAAGGGAAACGGCCTGGGGTATCTCATCATTAAAGACCTCGTGAAGATGACGGGTGCCACACTCCGCATTGAAAGCGAGAAGAACAGGGGAACAAAAGTTTCCGTACTGCTGCCTGTTGGGAAATGATCAATAAAGCAGCCGTACTTTAATGGTGGCTTTCACCTTCTTCAGTAATTCCACCGCATTTTTACTGAGGTTCTTATCTACATCCAGCACCACGTAGCCGATGGCTTCGTTGGTTTTAAGATACTGGCCAAGGATATTTATTTTGTGCTTGCTCAGTTGTGTATTTATTTCCGAAACCACACCGGGCACATTGCTGTGTATGTGCAGGATGCGGTGGGTGCCTTCCTGTGGTGGCAGCGATAATTCCGGAATGCTGTGTGACCCGGTGCTGGTTCCTTTTTCGAGGTAGTTGAACAATTTTACACTTACGTCTTCGCCAATGTTACGCTGGGCTTCCTGCGTGCTTCCTCCAATATGCGGGGTAAGCAATACATTGCTCAAACCCTGCAGGGGCGAAGAAAAAGAATCGCCGTTCTTTTCAGGCTCTATAGGGAACACATCCACCGCGGCACCTCCCAGCTGGCCATCAAGCAGGGCTTTGCGCAGGGCATCCAGGTCAACTACTTCGCCCCTTGCATAGTTGATAAGGATACTTCCTTTTTTAAAATACTTCAGGTTGTTTTTATTCACGAGGTTCCTGGTACTTTCCAGTTCGGGAACATGAAGCGTAACTATGTCGGCATGCTGAAGCACCTCTTTCAGGGTTTTCCGTTCTTCTGCATTGCCCAGGGGAAGTTTTGTTTCGATGTCGTAAAAGATCACTTTCATGCCGAGGCTTTCGGCCAGTACACTTACCTGTTTGCCGATATTACCATAGCCGATGATGCCGAGTGTTTTGCCTCGCAGTTCAAAACTGCCGCTGGCATCCTTCATCCACCTGCCTTCGTGGGCGGCTTTGTTTTTGTCAAGTACTTTGCGGATAAGAATGATGGAAGCGCCGATTACCAGTTCAGCCACACTGCGGGTATTGCTATAAGGAGCATTGAAAACGGCCACCCCGTTTTTAGTAGCGGTCTTCAGGTCTACCTGGTTAACACCGATGCAGAAACATCCAATCGCCTGTAATTTCTCAGCTGCATCCAATATTTTTTTCGAAATCTGCGTTTTACTACGGATACCCAGCAGGTGTACGTTTTTAACAGCTGCGATAAGCTCTTCTTCATTCAGGGCACCATTGAGTTTTTTTACATTGGTATAGCCCGCTGCATTAAAATGTTTAACAGCTGAATCGCTTATATTTTCTAAAAAGAGAATATTGATTTTTTCCTTGGGGTAACTTGTTTTTTTATTTTCTGCCATGACGATTACAGCGTATTTTGCACAAATATATTCTATCTAAAGCTAGGTTGCATGCCGTCAATATCCCATCGCATCTTTTATTGCTTTGCCGTTGCGGCATTGCTTAGTATCACTGCCGGTTGCAACCGGTCTGCCAGGCCATCCGGAATAGAGAAGAAAGACAGTTCTGCAATTGCACTTCCCAACCCGGCTCCCATCAGCACTGAAGAAAGAGAGCGGATACGTGCAGCCTGCCAGGCCTGGTATGATTCGGCACTGGGGCCAAGGGGCTTTAACGGCGGCATCCTGGTGGCAAAAGGAGGTAATATCGTTTTTGAACAATACGCCGGCACCGGTCACCTGCCCGGGCAGGACTCCATCAACCCGCATACTTCCCTCCACATTGCCTCGGTATCCAAAACCTTTACCGCGATGGCCATATTAAAACTGTGGCAGGATAAAAAACTGAACCTGGATGAGGAATACAGTCATTACTTCCCTTCCTTCAATTATCCCGGCGTAACCATCCGTAATTTATTGAACCACCGGAGCGGACTGCCGAACTATACCCACTTCCTCGACAATATGGGATGGGATAAAAAAGTATTTGTAACCAACCAGGGCATCCTTGATTTTCTCATTGCCCGCAAGACTGAAATGGTGGATGTGGCGCCGCCCGATACCCGCTTCTCCTATTCAAATACCAATTATGCCTTGCTGGCATTACTCATTGAAAAAATAACCGGTGAAACATACGCCGCCTATCTCCAACAAACCTTCTTCCGGGTTTTACAAATGAAGGATACCTATGTATACAGCTTATCCGATTCATTGAAAGCCGTTCCCAGTTACGACTGGAAGGGAAGACTACTGCCATTGGATTTTATGGATGGCGTTTATGGCGACAAGAATATATATACCACCGTAAGAGACCTGCTTACCTGGGACCGGGCACTCAGCAGCCATGTATTGCTCAGCAAAGAAACCCTGGAACAGGCTTATGCTCCTTACAGCAATGAAAAGCCCGGCATCCGCAATTATGGCCTGGGATGGCGGATGTATGTATATCCCACCGGCAAAAAAATAATTTACCACAATGGCCGCTGGCATGGAACCAATGCCGCATTCATCCGGCTTATTAACGACGATGCAACCATCATTGCCATTGGCAACCGGTTTACCCGGAACATTTATCACTCCCGGATACTGGCCTCGGTCTTCGGCGATTACTTTGGCACCACGGAAGAGGAAGAAACCGATTCATTGATCGGTAAGCATTCGGCAGACAGTTTGCTGAAATTACCGGCACCCGAAATGACTGCAGGCTCAAAAAAAACAAGACCCCAAAAATAGTCCTGGTTATTTCCTGCAAAAAACCGCTTAGCTGCAAAGCAACTTATGCCCGTTTTTACATAGAATGTGCAATATTTTTAGCCGGATTCTGCGCTTTTTTGCATTTTTAATACTATTTTGAGATGCAATAAAACTAAAGCTATCTGAGAATGCAGGTGTACACGTTATACCAGTCAGGTCTGTATAAAAAAATGTTACAGGCTTTTTTATTTATACCTGTTTTACCCTCCGTTTTACATGCCCGTTCAGTCGGCCACTTCCAAAATCCTTATGTAGTTACCAACTCCCTTCCCCATGAAATTTCCACTGACACCCAAACCCATTTTATCAACTCATAAAACAAACCAAAACACGACTATATGAGAAAATTTACAACCAGATTGATTGCTTTGTGCTTTTTTCTTGTTCCGGTCATTACCAATGCCCAGGTTACCGGTGTTGTTGTCGGCGACGATGACAATGCCCCGCTGCGGGATGTTACTGTAACAGTAAAAGGAACAAAAACAGCAACCAAGACCAACCAGGCCGGTTATTACAGCATCCAGGCAGCCAAGGGGCAGGTGCTTGTATTCACCTTCGTGGATTATGCCAAACAGGAAATATCCGTGGGGGCCGATAACAAGATCAATGTGCGGCTGGTACAGGCCCAGAAACAGATGGGCGAAGTGGTGGTTACCGCCTACGGCTTAAAGAAAAGTAAGCGTGAATTGGGATATACCGCCCAGGACGTAAAGGGTGAAGAGATCTCACAAACACAGCGTGACAACTGGATCAATGCCCTGGCAGGCCGGGTGGCAGGTGCCAACATCACCCCCACTTCGGGTACACCAGGCGCTTCCACTACCATTGTATTACGCGGCGCCGTTTCTATCGGTAACAGCAATTCACCGCTGTTTGTGGTGGATGGGGTACCATACGATAACCAAACCATGAACCAGGAAAACCTCGCTTCAGCATCCAACGCCAGTTCTGTTACTTTTGCCAACCGGAACTCTGATTATGGCAACCGGGCCATGGACCTGAACCCCGAAGACATTGAAAGCGTTACCATATTAAAAGGACCTGAGGCCACTGCACTCTATGGTTCTGATGGTGCATCGGGTGCTATCGTGATCACCACCAAAAAAGGCAAGCAGGGAAAGGCAACGGTGAGATATGGTAATTCATTCCGCTGGGAAAAATTATACCGCTTCCCCGAAATACAAACAACGTATGGCCGTGGTACTGCCGGCATAGCCGACCCCAATGCCGTGGTGAATCCATTTGCCAGCGGCAACGTGTATGCCTATTTTGGGCCCAAGTACAAAGAAGGAACACAACTCTATGATAATATCGGCAACTTCTTCCGCACCGGCTTTTCACAAAAGCATACCGTGGACGTAGAAGGCGGTGGTGACATAACCACCTACCGTTTATCAGGCAGCTACTTTAACCAGGAAGGTGTGATTCCCAACACCGGTTACGAAAAACTTACTGTAGGATTGACCGGCAGTGCGAAGGTTTCAAAAAAATTCAGCATCAATTCCGGCATCACGTATTCCAATTCCACCACCGACAAGGCTTCCAAAGGTGCCGGCGGATACCTGCTGAACCTGCTGAACTATCCCAGCGACCTGGATGTACGTGATTACCAGAATGCCGATGGCTCCCGTAAATTATACCGTTCCAACTCTTCGGCCCTGTCGGCCGAATTTGACAACCCGTTCTGGGACGTGAACAAAAACACATCACAGGATAAAACCAACCGGGTTACCCTCACATTAACATTAAATGCCGATCCGTTCAAATGGCTGAACCTGAGCAATACCACCGGTCTGGACATTTACAGTCAGACAGGGGATTTCCTCATGCACCCGCAAAGCCGTTTCGGTTTTGCCGTGAATGGATTCTATACCGTGTATGAACAAAATACCAAGAACCTCAGCAACGTGTTCAAAGGAACCGTGAAAAAGAAATTCGGTAAGATATCCAGTTCACTGACGGTAGGTTTTGCCAACGACGACAATAAAACAAAGATCGAGGCACAACGCGGCGAACGCTTCTATGAGATCAATTTCAAATCACTCAACAACACCGACCCGCTGAGCCTGTTTGCCAAAACAGCGGTGCTGAATACAAGGAAAGTGCGTTTCTTCGGAACAGCCTCTGTTTCGTATAACAACCTGGTATATGCTTCCTTCGCCGGAACCCGGGAAGGAACCAGCACCTTTATGAGCCGTGAAGTAGATAAGAACCCGTATTATAATTTCGGTTCTGCTTCACTCAGCTTCATCTTCGGTGACCTGAAGATTTTTGATAAACTTCCCTGGTTCAGTTACGGAAAGGCAAGAATCAGCTATGGTACCACTGGTAAAGGTTTGTACCAGCCTTACCTGATCGACCGCCTCTTTGCCCAGGCCACTTCCACCGGCGGTGGCTTTGCCAACGGCGTGTTTGGAAACAACTTCGGACTGGAACCCGAACGCACCCAGAACTTTGAGTTCGGCGTCGAGCTGAAATTCTTCAACAACAGGCTCTCGATCGATATCACCCGCTATTCGCTGAGAAGTAAAGGACAAATCATTGCCAACCGCGTTAGCTATGGTACCGGCTTTGTGTTGAAATACCTGAATGGTGGCTTGGTAGAGAATAAAGGAATTGAAGCCGTGATTACCGGCAATGTGATCAAGTCAAAAAAACTGAACTGGGATGTTACCGTAAACTTCGACCGCAACAGGGGTAAGGTGATTGAACTTCCAGCCGGTCTGCCTACATACTACGACAGTGATACCTGGGTATTTGGCAACCTCCGCAGCCAGGTGTATCCCGGTGCTTCTATCAGCAACCTGGCTTCCACTCCGATCCTGCGCAACACCGCCGGCCAGATTCTCATCAATCCAACAAGCGGTTTACCTTCTGTAAATGCCGCCGGTGATTTTGTGATTGCAGGCGACCGCCAGCCGGACTTCAAGATAGGGCTTATCAATACCTTCTATTATAAGAATTTCACGCTGAGCTTTAACCTCGACTTCCGCAAAGGAGGCGATGTGTGGAACGGCAATGAATATTATCTCTACCTCACCGGTTTGAGCAAACGTACACTCGACAGGGAAACCCCGGTGGTGATCAATGGTGTGCTGAATGACGGGTTGCAGAACACCACCAACCCAACCCAAAACACCATTACTGTTTATCCCTACTACCGCAGTGATTATTATGCAGCAGGCAACGTTTCAGAAGCCGACTTCATTGAAACCGTAAACTGGATGAGGCTGCGTGACGCCACCCTCACCTACAACCTGCCCAAATCCCTGCTGAAAAGGCAGAAAATAATCAGCAACGCTTCGGTGTTCATCACCGGAACCGACCTGTTCATGATTACCAACTATACCGGCGCTGATCCGAGCGTGAATACCAACACGGCCTTCTCAAGAGGATATGGTGGTGCCGGCATTGACTATGGTTCTATTTCAACTCCAAGAGGATTAAATATTGGTTGTAAAGTTCAATTCTAAAAAAATTAATAATGACAATTATGAAAAAGAATTTTTTATTATTAGGAACAGCAGCCATCTTATTCCTGTTGGTAATGACTGGCTGTAAAAAGTACCTGGATATAAACAGCGACCCGGATACGCCGCAAAGCCCGGACGCATCTTCGGTATTCCCGGCCATGCTGGGCGCTATCCCACGCGGACTGCAATTTGACGCCCGCTATGCCAGTAAATATGTACAGAATTTCGGCGCTGCCACTACAGGCACCGTTAATAACATGGACCGCCAGGGATATAATGCCGGCAGTGACGTGAACGGTGATATCTGGCGCCAGTGTTATTTCGGACTGGGTGCCAACCTGGATTATATCATCAAGAACGGCAGTGAAAAAGGACAGTGGGATTATGTAGGCGCAGCACAGGTGCTGAAAGCAATGATGTTCCAGTACGCCACCGATTACCATGGCGAGATCATTTTCTCCGAAGCCTTCAAAGAAAACAAAGCCTTCTTTAAATACGACGACCAGGAACAGATCTATGAAGGCATTGATTCCATTCTCCGCCTCGGTATTTACAATTTAAGCCGCACCGACCTTAACCCGACCAGCGTGCGTTTAGCAAAAGGCGATTATGTTTACAGCGGCAATGCATCCAGGTGGATCAAATTTGCCTGGGGACTGATGGCACGCAATGCCCACCGCATCACCAATAAATCCATTTACAATGCCGACTCGGTAATCACTTTCTGCAACCGGGCACTGGTGGATGTAAGTGACGATTTCCTGGTTCCTTTTGATGCAGCCAAGAACGACGATGCCAATTTCTTCGGCACCTACCGGGATAACCTCACCAGTTTCCGGCAGAGTGATTTTATTGTACGGCTGCTTGATGGCACGGTACTTACCGGCGTTACCGCCAGCAGCGCCACGGCGTTCAACAGGGATCCCCGCATGAAACACCTGCTCACGTGTTCGGAAGATACCACCAATGGTAATGGAGGATACCGGGGTGTGGCGCCTGCCACCGGCGATCCCAATGCCACCCTTACCCTTCCCACCAACAGCTATGCCGTGGGATCGGCCAACTGGATCAATGCACGTAAACGGATCAGCGGTATGTGGACAGACAGTTCATTCAAAGAAATCTCTTTCAATGCCAATCCGTCGGCTGCCGTTTTCAACCCGTTGTATAAACATTATCTTTTCGCCGACCGCTGTGTGCTGCCCATAATGAGCGCCAGCGAAATTCAGTTCATCAAAGCCGAAGCAGCATTCCGTAAAAACGACCTTACTACTGCACTGGCTGCCTACACCAGCGGCATCAACCTGCATTTTGATTTCATCAACAGGGCCACTTTCCCCAGGAGCAACGTGACCATATTCAATGGCGCTCCTATCAGTGCGGCCGACAGAACGGCTTACCTGAATGGAAATAATGTGAAGCGGACCACGGGTACGCTGACCCTTTCCGACATCATGCTGCAGAAATACATCGCCCTGTGGGGATGGGGTTTCTTTGAAACATTCGTGGATATCCGGAGGTATCACTGGACAGACATTGATGCATTAACAGGCCAGCAGGTTTACCGTTCCATGGTATTGCCTGCCCCGCTCTTTGCCGACAACCTGGGCAAACCGGTATACCGGGTACGCCCGAGGTACAACAGTGAATACGTGTGGAACCGGGATGAACTGCTGCGCATCGGAGGACTGAACCTCGATTATCATACGTATGAATGCTGGTTCAGCAAACCCTGATTCAAAACCTTTAATTCTAAATTATGAAACATAAAATAGTTATAACGCTGATGTTTGCTGCCTCTTCCCTGGTATTCTGGGGCTGCAAGAAAAACTCGTACAACATTACAGAACGAACCTCCAGCGATGGTTCGGCACAGGTGAAGCTGGGTTATTTCGCTGCATATACCGTGCTGCCAAACACCATTCTTTATATCAACGACAAACCGGTGAGCAATACGCTAACCGCTCCCATCGGTTTCCCGGGTGGCGGATTCAATACCGGCGGAAGCAGCAATGGCGATTACCTATGGGTAACTCCAGGCAGCACCAAGGTTCAGGGCTTTACTCCCATCCCGGGAACGGGCAACCAGATGACCAAGCTGTTTGAATTCACGGAAAGTTTTGAAGCGAATCGTTTTTATACCTACTACATCACCGATACCGCTGCCAATACCAAGGGCTTCAGTGTTCCGGATGACCGGTCTGCACCCGACAGTGGCTTTGTTCGGATGAAATTCGTGAATGCCATGCCCAATGTACCGGCCATTGACCTTTACCGCGGCGCCAATAACGGTGTTGCCACGATCATTGCCAGCAACATTGCCTTCAAAGGATATTCCAACAGTTTTGATGTACCCATTCCAACCGATTCATTCTTTATCCGTCCCGCAGGCGCCGCTTCCAGCACCACACCCATTCAGCGGAGGGCTTTTGCGGCAAACCTCACCAACCGTAGGATCTATACACTGGTGGCCAGGGGCTACAACGGTTCCACTGCAACCAACCTTGCCCCGCAATTATCTGTAGTCATTAACCAATAAATACCGATCTATGCACAATACAATAAAAAAATACATACTGGTACCGGCGCTGCTTATCTGCAGCAGCCTGTTCTTCATCCAGTGCGACAAATCGGATGATCCTGTAACCGGACCTTCCCTGGATGCTACGCTTGGCAGCTCCTCCGAATTCAGTATTCTGAAAGCGGCCATCAAACAGGCAAAGCTGGAAACCTTCACACAGGGCCCCGGTCCTTTCACCGTCTTTGCACCCACCGATGCCGCTTTTAATGCAGCGGGCATCACCAGCGCATCACTGGCCAGCATCGATTCAGTTACATTGACCGCGTTGGTGCTGAACCATTTTCAAACCAGTGCTGCCGGAACCTTCACGGCACGCACCAGTTATGAAATACCAGATGGCCCCAATGCTCCCATGGGCTCCATTGCCGGCTACAGCAACTATAGCTATAAAGACAAAGCGAATGACAAGATATTTGTGAGTGGCTGTATGATCACCCAGCGGGACATCCGCTGCAGCAACGGCATCATTCATAAAATTGATAAGGTACTGCTGCCTCCGAACACGTCAATCATCAACCTGCTCAATGCCAACACGAATTATTCGCTGATGGTACAGGCCATCACCAAGGCCGGACTTACCAGCGTGTTTTCACCGGCGGCCTCCGCCCCCATCACCCCTTTTGCCATTCCCAATTCAGTGATGACAGCAAACGGCTATGATGCCACCACCATTGCCGGACTCAGTGGTGCAGGACTCACCACGCTCACCAACATCCTGCGCTATCACGTGATCGGCTCCCGTAACTTCTCCACCGATCTAAAGACTGGCACATTAAAAACACTGTATGTTAATGCCGGGGCCAGCACCTATGTTACCGTAAGTTTCGGAAGCGGCGTGCTGATCAAAGGTGCCACCAATGCCACAGCATTCCAGATCACACCGGTTGACCTGGCTGCC
>DMRT01000221.1 GCA_003455235.1 Chitinophagaceae bacterium | reverse complement strand
ATTTCTCACCTCACTTGTTTTAATCGGGCTTATTTACTACTTCCGTTTAAAAGGAAGAGCCGCCTCCAAACCAAGTGTGTCTCCTTCCGAAAGTTCACTTATCAAGCCACGTAAAGTAATCAGTTTTTCTACCGAAGCGCTGGAAGCTGAATAAATTCCACTTTTCTTTTTAACAATAATAACTGCAGTTGCTTTAGCCGGTGGTATGCTGTTTATTATTCTTTTCTTTAGTTTTGCCACATTCTTAATACTACTATTATGGCCGAAGATTTAGAACTGATAAAGATGGATACAGAAAGTTCCATGAACAAAGCAATTAACCACCTTGAAAGTGAACTGGTAAAAATAAGGGCGGGTAAGGCAAGCCCTTCTATGCTGGACGGGCTTACAGCAGAATATTATGGAAGCCCAACACCTATTAACCAGGTGGCAAACGTAACAGTGCTGGATGCCCGTACCATTTCTGTACAGCCCTGGGAAAAAAATATGCTGCAGCCGATTGAGCGGGCCATTACCATGGCCAACATCGGTATCAACCCGCAAAACGACGGAACCATGATCCGCCTTTTTCTTCCCCCGCTGACAGAGGAAAGAAGAAAAGAACTGGTAAAAAAATGCAACGGCGAAGGTGAGCACGCTAAAGTGGCCGTACGCAATATCCGCCGCGACAGTATTGAACACATTAAAAAACTGCAGAAAGACGGGCTGAGTGAAGACGCGGCCAAAGATGCAGAAGACGATATTCAGAATACCACCAATAAATTCATTGCACTGGTTGAAAAACACCTGGCTGCCAAAGAAAAAGAGATCATGGCGGTATAGGCAGCAAACTGGCAGTCAACCGGGTTCTTATTCATCATTCATATCCCACGTATGTTCCAGGAGGCAATAGAAAAAGTGCTGCAGTTCACCCGGCCCCTGCACAGCATTTCCAGAACCTATGGTGGCTTATTGCTTCCGGGAAGCTCCACTTTTTTCTTTGTAAATGGCAACGGCGTGGCCATTACCTGCAAACACGTGGCCGAAATGATACCGGCTGCCGAATCAATCAACCAGCATTTTGCCAAATTCAAATCGGAATTAAGAGCCCTCCCGAATGATAACAAATACAAACGGAATGTACAGGGGCTGGAATTAAAATACAAATACCTGCCCGAGACCAGCATCCAGCTGAAGAATAATTTTCTCAATTGTTTTGACCAGATCCGGGAGATTACCTGCCATGCCCATCCCACCCTCGACCTGGCCATTCTTGAATTCAAGGGATTTAATAAGATATTCTATTCTTCACATGCCCGGTTCATCAAAGACAGCAGCCGGATAAAACAGGGTATGTCGCTGTGCCGCATCGGTTATCCTTTCCCGGAGTTCAGCAATTTCAGGCACAACCCCGATACAGATGACATTGAGTGGACGAATACCGGCAACCCCAACTCTCCTTCTTTTCCCATTGATGGAATTGTTACCCGTTTTGTGGCCAGCAACCCTGCCGATGTTACCGGCATTGAAATGAGCACGCCCGGTTTACGCGGACAAAGCGGCGGACCGCTGTTCGACAGCCATGGCATAGTATACGGAATGCAGTTCGCCACCAACCACCTTCATCTTGGCTTTGACCTGAAAGACCATGAAATAATCAGCAATGGAAAAAGGACAAAGGTTTCAAACAATCCCTTCCTGCACGTTGGTATCTGTGTGCACGCGGATAAAATAAAAGAGTTTTTAAAAGAGAAGAATATTTCTTTTACCGAAACCGATTAGTTTTCTGCTGTTTTCCTGTTGGCAACATATACCCCCGCCAGGATGATGGCGAGGCAGGTGAATTGTTTCCAGCCCACTTCTTCGCCGTATATCAATCCCCAGAAATTGGCCACCACCGGTATGCCGTAAGTAACCATGGCGGCAAAGACAGCGCCTGCCCGTTTTACCAGCATGTAAAAAATAATGGAAGCAACAGCGGTACCCATGATTCCCAGCACGGCAGAAGCAGCGGTTGAATACATTACCCCGCTTTCGGTTAACGGCAGGCTGAAGTAACCCGTACCGGCCAGCACCAGCAGTGCAGGAACGGCATTTAACGTAAGCGCTACCGCTGCAATCTGCAGGGAGCCGGTATTTTGCAGGTGCCTGTGTACCATGTTTACATTGATGCCATAAAAAATTGTGGCCAGCACCACGTAGCTGATGTAAAGCAGGTTCTCATTGTCCTGCATATGCCCTTTGCTCAGCAGCAATAAGATGCTTCCGGTAAAAGAGATAACGATACCCAATACTTTATGTGCGGATGTTTTGCTGCGGAAGAACAAAGCACCCATGATGATTACAAAGATGGGCGTAAGTGAATTGAGGGTGCCGGCCAATGCACTGTCGATTCCTTCTTCGGCAATGCAGAATAAATAAGCGGGCAATAAACTTCCGAACAGGCCCGAGAGAAATATGATGCGGATCTTATCCCTGGGTATACGGCGGAAGTGCTTGATGGCTGTGGGTAACAACACCAGCCCGGAGAATACGATCCGCAGTGACGCCACCTGGTAGGCGGATAAACTTTTCAGGCCTTCTTTCATCAGGATGAAACTGCTGCCCCAGATAATGGAGAGCGCAATAAAGATGAGCCAGTTTAAAAATCCTTTGTTCAAGCAGTGAAATTTGAATGGCGCAAAGTTGATGTATTTAATCTGAATTCTCTGTCGGCCAGCCAACAAATTCCGGATTCCGAAAAATGACTTGTGTGTATTGCTTTATTATATTACATTTAAAGCAGCTTTTCACATGTTATTCTTAACCTTCAAATTAAACAGTTATGGGATTTCTTAAAGAATTCAAAGACTTTGCCATGAAGGGCAACCTGGTAGACATTGCGGTTGCTTTTGTAATGGGTGGCGCTTTTGGAAAAGTAGTTACCTCTTTCACCGAAGGAATTGTTGCCCCGCTCATTGGCATGATCGGCGGAGCCGACCTGAGTAAAAATGTATTTGTGATCAAAAAAGCGGTCGCAGAAGTAAAAGACGCATCCGGCGCAGTACTAACGGAAGGAGCAGCCGAAGTGGCAATTAAATGGGGCGATTTTGTTACCGCCGTTATCAACTTCGTGATTGTTGCCTTTGTGATGTTCCTGGTCATCAAAGCCATTAACAGCATGAAGAAGAAACAGGAAGAAGCACCCGCCGGCCCGTCGTCAACCGATGCGTTGCTGATGGAAATACGGGATGCATTGAAAAAATAATTTGGTATCTATGGCAGCAGCATCTTCCGATGCTGCTGCCTTCTTTAATATTCTCAGTTATGAAAACTACATTCTTCGCAGCATTGCTGTGCCTTATTATTTCAAGCACCACAGCCCAGGACAAAACCGTAAAAGACCTCAAAGACGAAGCTGCCAAATCCGTTAAAAAAGATCCGGCCGATACCATTCCCAAAACATGGAAACTGGGTGGTCTTTTCAACCTTAACATCAACCAGGGCTCTTTGAGCAACTGGTCGGCCGGCGGAGATAAGTTCTCCTTCTCCCTGAACTCGTACCTGAACCTGTATGCCTTTTACAAGAAGAATAAAAGTTCGTGGGACAATAACCTGGATCTTGCTTACGGCATTGTAAACACCACCAGCCTGGGATCACGCAAAGCCAGCGACCGCATCGATTTCCTGTCCAAGTACGGTTATGCCCTCTCAAAAAAATGGAATGCCGCTGCCCTGTTCAACCTGCGGACACAATTTGCCAAAGGATACGGCTACTCAAAAACAGCAGCCGGTGCCGACACTTCTTATGTTATTTCTAAATCATTTGCTCCTGCGTATATCTTACTTTCGCTGGGCTTCGATTATAAACCCAATGCCGACCTGTCTGTTTTTATTTCCCCGCTTACCGAACGCTGGGTGGTGGTAACCGACCGGAAGATCGCTCCCTTGTTCGGCATTGATTCGGCCAAAAAATCAAAGAACGAACTGGGTGCCTTTGCTTCGGTAAACTATGTGAAGAACATCGGTAAAAGCTTTACGTTTAAAACCCGGCTTGACCTTTTTTCCAACTACAAACAAAAACCCCAGAATATAGATGTGTTCTGGTCAAACGTGATCACCGCCAAAATAACGAAGTACATTAATTTTTCCTTTAACCTGGACATGATCTACGATGACGATACCCATAATGTAAACCCGGCCAAAGGCCCGGCCCCGCAATGGTTACAGCTGATGGGAATCGGCTTTGCCTATAATTTCTCCAAGAAATAAGGATGAATAATTATGCATGGACTTTTAACAATTGTTTTTCTGTTTCATAAGTGATCGCACAGCGGGTCGTTAAGATCTGTTAACATATTGCGCCTGCATTTTTAGTTATTTTTGCTGCATGATAAAACCCATCGTTACTGTTCTCACCGCAGTAACCATTTCGAACTTAACCCAGGCACAGGACCCATCGGTGAGAGAATTCCAGAAAGTCGCTTTTAAAGAACTGAAGCTGCCCGAAAAAGACGGCTGGCAGAAAGCAGGCACCTTCATCATCAACGTGCAGCAGGGAGCCCTGCGCAACTGGGCCGGTGGTGGTGAGCAAAATACCCTTGGAGTGGCCACCCTCTTCAATTACAACCTCAACCTGAAAAAGGGAAAACACACCTGGAATAACTATTTTGATATTGCGCTCGGCTTTCAGAATGCCACCAGTTTTGGCCAATTCAGGAAAACAGATGACCGCATAGACATCACCACCAAATATGGCTACCGCATTTCGCCCAAATGGTATACGGCCATGCTGGTAAACTTCAATACCCAGTCATTGACGGGTTACAATTATACCGATACGGGCAACAATAAAATATCCGGTTTTCTTACCCCGGGTAAACTCATTGTTTCGGCCGGTGTCGATTACAGGCCCGATAAAAGTTTTTCGCTTTTCATTTCGCCCATTACCACCCGGCTGATCCTCAAAAATGACAACGATTTCCTGGTTGTTGACAAATTCGGGGTTCCACCCAATAGAAAATCCTATACCGAACTGGGCTCTTTTGCCACGGCCAAGTTCACCAAGGGTTTTACCAAATGGATTATGTACACCGGTCGTCTCGACCTGTTCAGCAACTACAAGCGGAACCCGGAGGACGTTGATGTTTTTTTCACCAACCTGCTCAGCCTTAAATTCAACAAGTGGCTGGCCACCAATATCAGCGCCGATATTGTATACGACGATGATATTCTGAAAAAGACCCAGCTGAAGGAAGTACTGGGAATCGGACTTACGGTAAAACTATAGACGGTTTATCCACATCCGGCATTCAGGTGAGGCCATAAAAGCCTTATTCTGTCCACAATTCGATACATTTGCTGTCCCCCGCCGGAGGGGTATTATCAGTACGAATAAACCAAGACAGACCACGTGAACAATACGACTTACCAGATAAAACTGGAACAATTTGAAGGGCCGTTCGACCTCCTTCTATTCTTCATTGAAAGAGACGAGCTGGATATCTATAATATCCCCATTACAAAGATCACCAACGACTTTCTCGACTTCATTCATAACAGTGAAAAGCTGAACATCGAACTCAGCAGCGAATTCATCCTGTTCATCAGCACGCTCATGCGTATTAAAGCCAAAATGCTGCTGCCACGCAAAGAGCTGGATGCCGATGGCAACGAAATCGATCCAAGGCAGGAACTGATCAACAAGATCCTCGAATACAAACGCTTTAAGGAAGCGGCCGTTAAAATGGCCGAGATGGAGGCCCTGCGCCAGCTGATGCTGAAGCGGGGTAACCTGCAGAAGGAAATTTCGCAGATAGGCGAAGAAGCCGGTGAAGGCACGGAGATACAGACCGTAACCCTTTTCAAGCTGATGAAGGCTTTTGAAAAAGTGATCCTCAAACTGCAGGAACGGAACAACAAGCCGGTGCATACCGTGGTACGCTACAATTATACCATGGAAGAAAGCCGGGAATACATGCTGGATACCTGCCGCCGCGAGAGGAACATGTCTTTTGAAAAGATTTTCGACATCTGTGAAAACCGCATCCATGCCATCTTCCTGTTTCTTTCTATGCTGGAACTGGTTCAGCAGCGCTACATGACCCTTCTCACCGGCGAAGGAAGAAACAATTTCATCCTTGAATGGAATGAGAGCCGGGAAGAAGACGTACCCGGAATATTACCGGGTGAGGATCTTGCCTCCCTCAACTGATTGACTCCCCGGCAACCCGGGGATTTTTTTCGCCCAGTCAGACGGGACGTCAGACCAGCATCCGTCTTTTTTCGCAATTTTGGCAGACAAACCTATTGGTATCAAATTTGATGTTTAAACATTAAATTTAAACACAGCAGTATGAAATCACTATTATTTAAGGCAGCAGACCGGGGTACCGCCGATTATGGCTGGCTGAAACCCAATTATTACTTCAGCTTTGCCCAATACCACAACCCCGCCAAAGTTCATTTTGGTTTACTGAGGGTATTAAATGATGATTATGTAGCCGGCGGTGGTGGTTTCCCCACGCACCCACACGACAATATGGAAATTGTTACCATCCCGTTCACAGGGGCGCTGCAGCACAAAGACAGCACCGGGGGTAATGGTGTGATCAAAGCCGGGGATATACAAATCATGAGTGCCGGTACCGGGGTACAGCATTCGGAGTTCAATGATTCAAAGACCGACCCCGTAACCTTATTCCAGGTTTGGGTATTTCCGAAACTGCGAAATATTAAACCCCGATATGACCAGCGGACTTTCGACATGGCTGACCGAAACAACAAATGGCAGGTGGTGGTTTCGCCTAAAGAAGAAGAAAATGCCTTATGGATAAACCAGGATGCCCGCTTTTCGCTGGCCAACCTGGAAGCCGGTAAAGAAATCCACTATACAAACGGCTTTAAAGGTAATGGTGTATTCCTGGTGGTGATCAACGGATCGGCAGAAGTGAATGGGCAGGTATTGGGTAAAAGAGATGCCATCGGCATTTCAGAAGCAGAGGCATTTACCATTAAGGCCATAGAAAACGCCGAACTGCTGGCTATTGAAATCCCGATGAATTAAGTCAGTAATAGATCCAGAGCATTACGGGGCTCCTGCTGTTATCCAGGTATTCCTGCAGTTTAGAGAGGAAATCCGGAGAAACAGTAGGACACCCGAGGCTGAGGCAGATAGAAGAAGGATACACTTCATCATTGGGTACGCAGCTATGTCCATGTAATACCACGCACCGGTTGAATGCATTATCGTTACTGTCTTCCAGCCCATACAGTTTATAGGCCAGTCCGAAAGCCCCGGTATATGACTTACCGATCTTATACCGGCCCAGTGACGTACAGTAGCTGTTAGACACATTGGAAAAGACAAGATCATCTGAATTATGCTGTGAGCCGCTTCCATGGGTTACCAAGCCCGCCAGTTCCACTGAATCTTTCCGGAGATTATATACAAAGAATCGCTTCATGCCCGAAGGCACCCGCATATCGATGAGAAAACAATGTGTACGGCTGAATCCATGCTCCGTTACAAAACTTTTGGCTTCTGCTGCTTTGAGCTTAAGCCGAGAAAGCACTTCCCGCCCGGCGGATGAAGAGGCCATATTGCTAGCCAAAGCCTTGGAAGGCCTGTGTTTGATGAATACGGGCCGGTACCAGAAATAGTACCCGAACGAAGTGATCGCTGCAAACAATACAAGGGTGATGATGAGAAGACGCCGGCTCAGGTTGACCAAGATTTTAGGAGACATAGATGCCTAACGCATCCCTTTCCACAAAATTTTTTCGGCGCTGTTAAAGAAAATAAAAACCCGGTTACAGACAACCGGGTTTTAAAATAATATGAGATGGAAATTATTGAACGGTAACTTTTACATCAGCCATTGAACGTATGGCATTCATGATACCATTGGCATCAATACCAATTTCATCATAAAGCTGTTTGGGCGTTCCATGTTCCACCAGCCTGTCGGGGATACCCAGCATTTGAACGGCTGCCTGGTATCCATGTTCATTCATGAATTCCAGCACAGCACTGCCAAAACCTCCCACCACGGTTCCGTCTTCCACCGTAATTACTTTTTTGAATTTGCTGAACACTTCATGCAGCATTTCTTCATCCAGTGGCTTTACAAAACGCATGTCGT
>DMRT01000253.1 GCA_003455235.1 Chitinophagaceae bacterium | reverse complement strand
GATCGAGCCTGATTCAGCGTTTCGATCGCTTCGATCGAAACCCATCAGGCTCTAGGCCGGCACGAACTTGATCGCCACGCCGTTGTTGCAGTAGCGCAGGCCGGTGGGGGGCGGACCATCGTCGAACACGTGGCCGTGGTGACCGCCGCAGCGGGCGCAGCGGTGCTCGGTGCGCACCATGCCGAACTTGGTGTCGCGCAAGGTCGTAAAGGCGCCGGGGATGGTCGTAAAGAAGCTGGGCCAGCCGGTGCCGCTGTCGAACTTGGTGGAAGAAGCAAAGAGTTCCTGTCCGCAGCAGATGCACTTGTAAATGCCCTTGTCATGATTGTCCCAGTAGATGCCTGTAAAAGCCCGTTCGGTACCTTTTTTACGGGTAACCTGGAACTGTTCAGGCGTAAGCTGTTTACGCCACTCGGCTTCGGTCTTGGTTACTGCATATTTCTTTGTCTGGGCCATGGTGGTGGTGGTTAACAGTACGAGAAGAGAAAGAAGGAATATCCGGTACATAAAATTTGTTTGTCTTGAATCTACGAAACAGCAGCGGGTTCAGTTTTTAGTGACTGAACCTTTTAACAGTCTTTTCAGAATATGAATTTAAGCATTAATTTTAGCCGGTAAGATAAACACATGGGAATACTGAACCAGATTGCCGAATATTTATACCTGAAGAAGAAGGACCCCAATGCCCCGCGTACGCAGTGGATGAAATACATGCACGGCATTAACCGCATATCCATCCTGCTTTTCCTGGCAGGACTGATCATCCTGGCAATAAAATTATTTGTGCGCAGGGGTTAGAAAAGCATGAATACAGGCTGCTGCATTGGCCGAAGCATTGCCTCCTTTTTTCAACAGGTTTTTTAATGCGGAATAATCTTCCTTTATCTGCTGCTGTTTGGCCGCATCATTCAGCAACAGGTTAAGTTCGTGAGTGATGTTGTTCACCGTCAGGTCATCCTGTATCAGTTCCTTCACCACTTCTTTGTCCATGATGAGGTTTACCAGCCCGATGAATTTAATGTTCACGAGGCGTTTGGCAATCTGGTACGATAAGGCATTTCCTTTGTAACAGATTACTTCCGGCACGCCGAACAAGGCTGTTTCCAGCGTGGCGGTGCCGCTTGTTACCAGGGCCGCTTTCGATTGCATGAGCAGGGAATAGGTTTTATCCACCACCCAGGATACGTTCTGGTATGGTTGTAAAAGTTCATGGTAAAAACTTTCTTCCAGTCCGGGTGCCTTCGCCACTACAAAACGGTATTCAGGAAACTGTTTTGTCACTTCCAGCATGATGGGTAACTTTTTCAGGATCTCCTGTTTGCGGCTGCCGGGTAATAAGGCGATGGTGTTTGACGTTTGCGGTTTGAAGTTTGAGGTTTGAAGTCCATCATTCCCTGTCGATTGTTCTTTATTCATAAAGTCTTCCACCACTTCCACCAGCGGGTGTCCCACATATTCCACTTCGTAATTCCATTTTTTATAAAACTCTTTTTCGAAGGGAAGGATGACCAGCATTTTGTCTACGTTTTCTTTAATGCCCTTCACCCGGTTCTCTTTCCAGGCCCATACCTGCGGGGAGATGTAATAGATCACTTTAAAGCCCTGTTGTTTGGCCCATTTGGCAATGCGTAAGTTAAACCCGGGATAATCGATGAGGATGAGCGCATCGGGCTGGTAAGCGGTAATGTCTTCCTTGCAGAACTTAATGTTTCGAAGGATGGTGCCGAGGTTATTCAGTACTTCAATAAAACCCATGAAGGCAAGTTCCTTGTAATGCTTCACCAGCGTGGCGCCGGCTGCCTGCATTTTATCGCCACCCCAGCAGCGTATATCAGCTGCTGCATCTCTTTTCCTCAGTTCACGGATGAGGTTGCTGCCGTGAAGATCGCCGCTTGCCTCACCGGAAATAATGTAATACTTCATACCCTAAAGTAAGCGATAATTACCCAAATGTTTTAATGCTGAGTGCGGTTATGGCGTAAATGAGTGTTGCCCAGAAAATCCCCTTGGCTGTTTTATCAATACGTGCATTGATGTAAAGAGTGAAGAACAGGGCATTGGCCAGTAAAGAAAGACTGATGGCCACGGTGAGCAACCGGTGCCCATCGGGCTCGAAAAAAAAGAAGTTCAGTACTTCTTTCCAGCTGTAGATGGAGAACTTGTAATATTTATAGATGATGAATCCGCCAATGGGGGCGATGAGGCCCAGGATGAATCCAAAAAGGAAGTTGTCTTTCTTCAGCATTATTTAAAGAGGTTCTTTTTCTCTAATTGTTTTTTCAGTTCGTAATTGGTAAGGTCAAACTGTACAGGCACCACGCTGATGTAATTATTTTTCAGCGCCCACACATCGGTATCCTTGCTCTTGTCGAAGTTCACGAACTCGCCGGTGAGCCAGTAGTATTTTTTTCCGTGCGGATCCTTGCGTTCTGTAAAATCCTCTTCGTATTTGGCATAAGCCTGTTTGCATACCCGTACCCCTTTAATCAGGTCGAGCCCAACGGCTGGTATGTTCACGTTCAGCAGCAGGTGCTTGTCCATTTTCTGTTGCAGCAGAGCGCTTACTATCTTCTTGATATAATACCGGGAGGGACCGAAGTCGGCTTCCACGCTGTAATCAAGCAATGAAAATCCGATGCTGGGGATGCTTTCAATGGCCGCTTCCATGGCCGCACTCATGGTGCCGCTGTAAATAACGTTGATGGAATGATTGGCGCCGTGGTTGATGCCGCTGAGGCATAGGTCGGGTTTACGGTGCAGCACTTTATCAACGGCCAGTTTCACGCAATCTACCGGGGTGCCGGTTGTTTGCCAGGCTTCAATATCGCCAAAGAGGTCCACTTTGTGCATACGCAGCGGGTGGCCGATGGTAATGGCATGCCCCATGCCGCTTTGCGGTTTATCGGGAGCCACCACTACTACTTTTCCAAGATCTTTTACCGCTTCCACCAGGTTGCGGATGCCGGGGGCTGTAATGCCGTCATCATTTGTGATCAGGATGATGGGCTTGGGTTTTTTGTTCTTTGTCATAGGTACTAAAATTGCGGGAACCATCCCCTGGCAATACCCGGCGCCCGGAAGGGCCAGGGAATCATGGCCAGGATGATGACCAGGGCGATGCCGAAATAAATAAGTGTGCGTTTATGTTTCTGTGCGTCGTTATCGGCCCGTTTAACCATGCTTCTTCCGATATGAACCAGCAGCCAGGCGATGATCATCATGACCGCATGCTCCATGGCGAAAAAGCGCTCGGATTTATCAAGGCTGCCTACCCCCGATTTCAGTTTATCGAACCACATGCCGGTGAAGTACAGGATAAGTCCCAGCAGCAGCTGGATATCGCAGCTGATCATGAAGAACAGGCTTACTTTATTATCCGCATTCCGGTATTCCCTTTTGGATAGTATGGCTGATATAGCCGACAGTACTGCCCAGAGGCCAAGTATCACCACCGCCCAGCGGAGTATACTGTGTATCACCAGTTGATAATTCATATAGAAAGATTTGCGGCAAAAATACAAGAACTGGATCAGATTCCTTCAACCGGGGAGTTGCAGAACAGATGCACAGGGAATTTATAACGGCTGTTTTCCCGTTTCGGTATCTGCCCCGGAAAAATAAATTTTGTAAAACTAAATAGTTTAGTATATTTGTACTAACCAAATTAGTTGTGCCATGTCAATAGCCGGACAAAACCTGAAATACCTGCGCAAGCTGCGGGGATGGACACAGGAAGAATTCGCCAATAAACTCGGTATTAAACGTTCGCTGGTGGGAGCCTATGAGGAAGAAAGGGCAGACCCCCGGCTGGATGTACTGGAAATTGTGGCAGATATCTTCAAGCTCACACTGGATGAACTTTTTTTGAAAGACCTGGGTAATAATTCCGGGTCGGGTAATTACCTGGCCAAACGTCGGCAGATCAAGATGATGTCGGCCGACCGGAACGTGATTCATTTTGTGCCTGTGAAAGCAGCAGCTGGTTACCTGGCCAATTATGCCGACAGCGAATTCATCGATGAGCTGAACACGTTCACGCTTCCGATGCTGTCGGGCGGTAATTACCGGGCTTTTGAAATCATTGGTGATAGTATGCTGCCAACGCCCAGCGGAAGCATCATCGTTTGTGAAAAGGTGGATGACCTGAATGATGTGAAGAACAGCCAGGCGTATATAGTAGTGAGCAGGAGTGAGGGTATTGTTTATAAACGTGTTCAGAAAGATAACCGGTCAAAGAATAAACTCACCCTGGTAAGCGATAACCCTCAATACCAGCCATACCAGGTGAATACTGAGGATGTGGCTGAGCTTTGGGCGGCGCAGATGGTGATCAGCAAAGTGAGTGCACAGCAGCGCTGGGATATGAATTCACTGGCCAGCATGGTTAATAACCTGCAAAGCCAGGTAAGTACCCTTAAAAAGAAACTGAATTAAATAAGCATAAGAAAGTATAGCCAGGAATGAATGCTAAAGAACTCCTGATCCTGAACTTTGAAGAGGCCAGGCGGAGAAGTATAAAAGTATGGAAAGGGATACGGGAAGAAGACCTTTATTGGAAACCAGACCCGGATGCGATGAGCTGTTTTGAAATGATCCGCCACGTGCTGGAATCAGAAAACGTTTACCATCACATCATTCTTCACCGGGGTGCACTGGGCGATTACGAAAGTCCGCTGGCAAAAAATCCGTACACTACCGTGGACGATGAATTAAAGAATGCCCAGCCTTACCGGGAGAAATTCCTGAAGATGGTGCATTCTTTTTCTTTGAAAGAACTGGAAGAAACATATATTACCCGGAAGGAAAAGAAGCAACACCGCCGGCTCGGCGACTATTTATTGCGGATGGCATACCACGAAAGTGTGCATACCGGCCAGTTGCTGGATTATTTACGCACATTAAAATCACCCCGGCCCAATGTATGGGATTAACGTTTAATTTTAGCTTTTAACCAGATACATCGATTAACAATTAAAAACACAGTTATGATTAAACTTCAGATCATCGGCAATCTTGGAAAAGACTGCATCGTAAAAGAGGTAAACGGAAAAAATGTGATCAACTTCAGTGTCGCCCACACCGAACGTTTCAAAGACGCACAGGGAAACCAGAAAGAGCGCACCACCTGGGTGGAATGTGCTTACTGGACAGACAGGACTGGCATTGCACCTTATCTTACCAAAGGAAGAACGGTATACGCCGAGGGAGCCCCCGAGGCCGATGCCTACACCAATAAGGAAGGACAGGCCGCCGCCACCCTGCGTATGCGGGTACAGGCTGTACAGCTGCTGGGCGGTAATGTGGAAGGACAAGGTTCCGGCACAGGTAATGTAGCCAATACGGGCATAAGCTCAGCACCGGTGATCAAAACACAGCAGGCTGTAGCTGCGCCGGATGATGATCTTCCATTTTAATGTACACACACCAATAAATGAAGTCCCGCCAACCGGTGGGATTTTTTTTATAGCCACCCGATGTTTTTTAAAACGTCAGCCGTCTATAAAACTTCTGAAGTCTTTCAATTCATATTATCTTGCATAAAACGATTGACGTGAAAAATAAACTCATCCTCACCGCCTCTTTCTTTTTCTTTTTCTCCTTTAGCCTTCTGGCTCAAAAGGATTATACAAAATATGTGGATCCTTTTATCGGAACCGGAGGCCACGGTCATACCTACCCCGGTGCCGTATTGCCGCATGGCATGGTGCAGCTGAGTCCCGATACCCGGCTCGAAGGCTGGGATGGTTGCAGCGGCTATCATTATTCCGACGATTACATTTATGGCTTTACCCATACTCACCTGAGTGGAACGGGGTGCAGCGATTACGGGGATATATTACTGATGCCAATGACCTCGAAGCCATCTCCCGATAATAAAATATATGGATCAACATTCTCCCACGATAAGGAAAAGGCATCCCCCGGTTTTTATTCTGTTCAGCTGAACAATGGCGTGAACGTAATGCTTACGGCCACTGAACGGGTGGGATTCCATCATTACCTCTTTGGTAACGGAGGTGCCAATATCATTCTTGATCTCAAGCATCGCGATGAAGTACTGGAATCATCGGTTCAGGTATTAAATGATCATACCATTGCCGGTTTGCGCAGAAGCAAGGCATGGGCCGATAACCAGTATGTGTATTTTGTGATTGAGTTCTCGGTCCCGTTTACCGAATACGGTATCTGGAAAGATGATAAACTGACTGAAAAAACAAAAGAGGTTTCCGGTAAGAACATAAAAGCATTCTTCAGCTTTGGTAATATGGACAAGCCGGTGGTAATGGCGAAAGTAGCCATCTCAGGCGTAAGTATCGAAGGTGCCCAACGAAATATGCAGGCCGAAGCAACCGGATGGAATTTCCAGGCGGTGGCAGATGCTGCTGTCAAAAAATGGAATAAGGAATTGAGTAAGATCGATGTAAGCAGCAATGATAAAAAACAACTTCGCACTTTTTACACTGCCCTTTACCATACTATGGTGGTGCCCAATATCAATATGGATGTGGATGGTCAATACCGGGGCAGGGATAACAAAATCCACAAAGCAGAAGGGTTTACCAATTATTCTGTTTTCTCTCTGTGGGATACATACCGTGGCGCTCATCCCTTGTATACCATTATTGATCAGAAGCGTACGATCGATTACATCAAATCGTTTTTGGTACAGTACCAGCAGGGCGGACGGTTGCCGGTTTGGGAACTCAGCAGCTGCGAAACAGATTGCATGATCGGGTATCACAGTGTGCCGGTGATCGTGGATGCCTACATGAAAGGATTGAATCAATTTGACACAAAACTTGCATTGGAAGCCATGAAAAAAAGTTCTACCTGGAACCACCTGGGTCTTCCCGCTTTGATGGATCATGGCATACTGGAGATGGATGATGAACACGAGAGCGTAAGTAAAACCCTGGAATATGCTTACGACGACTGGTGTATTGCCCAGTTTGCAAAAAAACTGGGTGCACAGCAGGATTATGTGAATTACATCCGCCGGGCACAGTCGTACAAGAATCTGTTCAATCTCCAGACCGGGTTCATGCGGCCACGGAAGAATGGTAACTGGGTTTCGCCGTTTGATCCAAGGGAAGTGAATAATAATTTCACCGAAGCCAACAGCTGGCAGTATTCTTTTTACATGCCGCAGGATGTAGAGGGCTATCTTAACCTGATTGGAGGACGGAAATACATGGAGGAGAAACTGGATGATCTCTTCTCTGAAAATTCACAAACAACCGGCCGGAATCAAAGCGATATCACCGGGCTCATCGGGCAGTATGCACACGGAAATGAGCCTAGCCATCACATAGCCTATTTGTACAACTTCACCGGCGCAGCATATAAAACCCAGGCAATGGTTCATCGCATCATGAACGAAATGTATCACGATGCACCGGACGGCTTATCCGGGAATGAAGACTGCGGTCAGATGAGTGCCTGGTATGTACTCAGTGCATTGGGCTTTTATCCTGTTACACCGGGCACAACGGATTTTATTATCGGTACTCCGTTATTTGCTTCCGCCGCCATTCACCTGGAGAACGGCAGGATATTTACACTAAAAGCAAAGGAGGTTAGCGATAAAAATTTTTATGTACAATCAATTGCGTTGAATAATACTGCCCATAATAATTCATACTTGTCTTACTTCGATATTAATAAGGGAGGGTTGATAAGTTTTGTGATGGGAGACAAACCCTCCGGCTTCGGTAAAACAGGCATGCCTGTTACGGCAATCAATGATCATCCGATTGTATTGAACCCTGTCATTGATGGAGGGGCTATGTCATTTACAGGAAATAAAACAATCACGATCAACTCAAACCAGGCTGGGGTTTCATATTATTATTCCACTGACGGATCGTTACCGAATGCTTCATCAAAGAAATATACCGGTGATTTTTATGTTGACACATCGGTAACTATTAAAGCCGTTGCTATTAATAATCAAACGGGCGAGGCAAGTTACATTACTACAGCCAGGTTTTTGAAGCGCCCGAATAACTGGACCATCAGGCTGAACACACAATTTGAACAACAATACGATGGGGGCGGGGCCTTTGGTTTAATCGATGGTATTGAAGGAAGTACTAATTGGCGCAAAGGCAACTGGCAGGGCTATCAAAAGGCCGACCTGGATGCCGTTATTGATATGCAGGAAACAAAAACCATTTCAAAAGTTACTGCCGGATTTCTGCAGGATGTGGGACCATGGATTGTGGCACCACGAAAATTTGTTGTTGAAGTATCTGCCGACGGCAAAGATTTTAAAGAGGTGTACAGCGGAGAGAATTTCCTGCCTGTTGAAGACCGGAAAGTACAGGTAAAAAAGGTGGAAGCGACCTTTGCGCCTGTTTCAGCAAGGTATGTACGGGTTAAAGCTGTTCAGTTTGGTAAAATGCCTGCCTGGCACGAAGGAGCAGGCGGGGATACGCATTTATTCATTGATGAAATTGAAATTAAGTGATATACAAAAAAGCCCGTTCGAATGAGCGGGCTTTTTTGATTTTAAACCATGAATTTAATGTTTTTCGAAATCGGAAGCCTTCGGCATTAGATCCGAAGGATTGCGAAGTTTGCTGTGATTTTTACTGTATAGGAAATAAACCACAAGCCCCACCGCCATCCAGCCGAATGCCACTTTTAATGTCTGGGCATCCAGGCCAACAATCATGGCAGTACAGATAAGCACACCCAATGTTGATACTACCGGGTAAATCGGTGTTTTGAACGGGCGTGGAATATTGGGTTCTTTCACCCGCAGCACCCACACCCCTGCACTCACCAGTACAAAAGCGAACAGCGTTCCGAATGAAGTAAGGTCGCCTGCCACATGACCAGGTACAAATGCCGCGAACAATCCAACAAATACAAACAGTATCCAGTTTGCTTTATATGGTGTTTTGTATTTTGGATGAAGAACACCAAATGCTTTCGGGATCAGGCCATCATTACTCATGGTATAGAAGATACGGCTTTGACCCATCAGCATCACCAGTATTACGGAAGAGAAACCGGCAAGGATCGCTACGGTAACCGCAGTGGCCAGCCAGCTATAACCGGTCATATAAGTAGAAATGGCATAAGCAACAGACGCTTCACGTCCTTTTTCAGGATCTACAAAGTCTTTCCAGTTGGCCACACCGGTAAGCACGTGTCCGAACAGGATATACAGTACGGTACAGATCACCAATGAACCCAGAATGCCGATCGGCATATCTCTTTTTGGATTCTTCGCTTCCTGCGCAGCCGTACTTACCGCATCAAAACCAATAAAGGCAAAGAATACGATGGCCGCACCTCCAAGTACACCGCCCCAGCCATGCTTGTTCCAGCCGCTGTAATCGGCGATCACCTTGCCGGCACTATCGGTAACAGGGGGCGTGTTTTCGGGGATCAGGTAAGGAGTATGGTTACCGCTGTTGATGAACTGCCATCCGATAACAATGAATATTAAAACGATGGCAACTTTAATGAACACGATGATCATGTTAACGATTGCCGATTCCTGTGTTCCTTTGATCAGCAGTAAGGTAAGCAGCAACAGGATGATCAAGGCCGGAGCATTCATGATGCCGGCATGATGCACACCGGCCGTGTCGGTAAAGCTTTCAAAGGGCGAGTGGCACCATTCATACGGTATTCGTCCGTCAAAGAGTTTATTCAGGTACTCGCTCCATGCAATGGAAACGGTGGCGGCACCCAGTGCATATTCCATGATCAGTGCCCAGCCAATGATCCATGCCACCAGTTCACCCATGGTTGTGTAACTGTAAGCGTATGCACTTCCTGCAATGGGAATCATGGCAGCAAATTCAGCATAACACAATCCAGCAAATGCACAACCAATGGCTGCCACAACAAAGGATAGGGTGACACCGGGACCAGCGGCCTGGCCGGCAGCAGCAGCTGTTCTTACGAACAAACCGGCGCCGATGATGGCTCCGATACCAAGTGCGATCAGGTTGGCCGCCCCAAGCGTGCGTTTGAGACCATGCTCACCGCCTTCGGCCTGGGCCAGCATCTGGCTCAATGGTTTTTTTACAAATAAACTCATACAAGTAGTTGGTTTTATGAAAAATAGATTGGAAAAATAAGCAATTAATCATTAAAAATGCAACCAGTCATACTTTTTTATAGTGCCCCCATGATTAACAGCTTTTAGCATTATATTGCGTTGCTAAACAGATTGCAATGGAGATATCCCATCAGCCCCCTAAAAAAAGCAGGCTTACACTTTATATCGTTATAGCCATGCTGTTGGGTATTCTGGCGGGTTATTATGTGCATGAAAATTACGAGGCAGCTACCATCAAAGCCTTTTCGGACAACATTAAATTACTTACCACCATTTTTCTCCGGCTGGTTCAGATGATCATTGCACCCATTGTGTTTGCCACACTCGTGGTGGGCATTGCCAAACTGGGCGATATGAAAACCGTTGGCCGGGTGGGTGGCAAGGCCATGCTCTGGTTCATTACCGCGTCATTGGTATCATTGGGGCTTGGTTTAATACTCGTTAATGTTTTTAAGCCGGGCGTTGGATTTAACACCAGCAATATAGATGTGTCTGCGGTAAAGGATGTTGTAGAAAAATCGCAGGGCTTTTCTTTGCCAAAATTTGTAGAGCATGTAGTACCCAAAAGTGTTGTGGAAGCAATGGCTAACAATGAAATTCTGCAGCTGGTGGTCTTTTCAGTTTTTTTTGGGATAGCAGTAACCGCCGTTGGTAAAAAAGGAGAACCAATAATCAATGCCCTGGATTCACTGGCACATGTGGCGCTCAAAATGGTTACCTATGTAATGTTCATGGCTCCCCTGGGGGTATTTGGTGCCATGGCTGCAGCGATTGCTAAAAATGGATTGGGTGTTCTGGTAACATTTGGTAAGTATGTCGGCTCATTTTATTTGGGATTGGCGGTGTTATGGCTGCTGTTATTATTTATCGGGTATTTGATTTTTAAAAACAGGTTGTCTGCGTTAATCAGGCGCATCGCATCGCCTATGTCAATCGCCTTCAGTACCGCCAGCAGCGAGGCTGTTTATCCAAAACTGGTGGAAGAGATGGAGCGTTTTGGCTGTAATAATAAGATCGTGAGTTTTGTGTTACCCCTGGGATATTCATTCAACCTGGATGGCAGCATGATGTATATGACCTTTGCCAGCATGTTCATTGCGCAGGCATTCAACGTCACTTCTGTCACCGGTGATGTGTGGCAGGAGATCGTTATGCTGCTGGTATTCCTGGTCACAAGCAAAGGAATTGCAGGTGTGCCAAGGGCTTCCCTGGTTGTTGTGCTGGCTACCGGCTCAATGTTTAAGCTGCCTGTAGAAGAAGGTGTGGCACTCATACTTGCCATTGATGTATTTTGCGATATGGGCCGAACCATGACCAATGTGCTGGGCAATGCCCTGGCTACCGCAGCTGTAAGTAAATGGGAAGGACAACTGGAACATACATAACCTGATTAATAAAGTATAGATGCCTGATTTTTTTTTCCTGGATTTTCACTGGGCACAGCTATTACAGCCGCAATGGTATATTCAGAATGGCGGCCTGTGGCTTTTGCTGTTTGTGGTATTTGCCGAAACCGGGTTGTTCGTGGGATTTTTTCTCCCCGGCGATTCATTGCTGTTTGTGGCAGGAATCTATGCACACGAAATTAAAGACAGCCAGACAGGTGTGATGGAGCCGGGCCTCGGTTACCAGGTATTAAAACATATAGGATTCGACGCATTTCAATACAGTTACTGGTTCGACCTCTTCCTGCTGGTTGCACTTATCTCCCTGGCCGGTATTTTTGGTAATGCTGTTGGATACTGGACAGGAAAGCGGTTCGGACATGGTATGTATAACTGGAAAGACCGCTGGTTTTTCAAAAAGCGGTACCTGCAAGAAGCGCATGACTTTTATGAACGGCATGGTGGAGGAGCTATTGTTGCAGCCCGGTTCATTCCTATTGTACGAACCTTTGCTCCCATTGTGGCCGGTATCGTGGATATGGATAGAAAGAAATTTCACTTCTTCAACATCATCGGCTGCGTTGCCTGGGTACTGAGCATGATCCTGGGCGGCTTCTTCCTGCAGAAATGGATACTGGCGCAGTTTGGGTTCGACCTGAAGGAACACCTCGAAGTGATTGTGCTGGGCATTGTGCTGGTAACCACCGCACCGGTATTCATCAAACTCATTTTTGGCCAAAAGAAAAAACCGGCTGATGACACTTCAAAAAAATAGCCAATCGGTTTTCAGTATCGCTGTAATCGTGGCCGCCCTTGGCTACTTTGTGGATATTTATGATCTGTTGTTGTTCAGCATCACCCGGGTTCCCAGTCTAAAATCAATCGGCCTTTCCGATGCACAGGTATTGTCTGAGGGAGAGAGCATCATTATGTGGCAGATGGGGGGGTTGCTCATCGGTGGCATCATCTGGGGCGTTATGGGCGATAAGAAAGGAAGACTGAGTGTTTTATTCGGTTCAATCATTTTGTATTCCCTGGCGAATATTGCCAATGGATTCATTCAAACCCCCGACCAGTTCAAGATCGTTCGTTTCATTGCCGGTATTGGCCTGGCGGGCGAACTGGGCGCGGGCATCACCCTGGTATCTGAACTCACCCCCAAAGACAAACGGGGAATTGCCACTTCTTTGGTGGCAGGTATCGGGCTCACCGGCGCCGTGGTTGCATTTATTATGAAAGAGAACTTTGACTGGCGTACCTGTTATTTTATCGGGGGTGGATTGGGGCTGGCACTCCTGCTTTTACGCATCTCTGTTTTTGAGTCGGGCATGTATCATGAAGTGAAGAAAATGGAAGTGGAAAGAGGCAATTTCTTTATGCTGTTCAACTCAAAACAACGGGTAAAAAAATACATCTGCAGTATCCTGCTTGGGTTACCCACCTGGTTTGTAATAGGCGTGCTGGTGACATTTTCCAGCGAGTTCGGGAAACAGATGGGCATCGAAGAGAAAATTGATCCGGGTAAAGCCATTATGTATGCCTATGCGGCCATATCAATCGGTGATGTACTGATCGGCTTCATCAGCCAGTGGTTCCGGAGCAGGAAGAAAGCCCTGTATCTTTTTTATTTCATCACGGCCGTTTTCATGATCCTGTTCTTTACCGTTCAAAGGAACGGTTCTGCTGAAAAAATGTACTGGATATGTGCCGGCCTTGGTTTTGGTACCGGCTTCTGGGCCATTTTTGTTACCATGGGCACCGAGCAGTTCGGCACCAATATCCGGGCAACAGCCGCCACCACAATTCCCAACATGGTAAGGGGAATGCTGACGGTACTTATCATTCCGCTGTTTAAATTATTCAGGGGGATGACGGATTATGTTACAGGAGGCTGGATCACTGCAATCGTTATTATGATCATCACCATTATTGCCGCACTGATCACAGAAGAAACCTTCCATAAAGATCTCAACTACGTGGAAGAATAATTTTTTTTTGCTTCAATTCGTTTTATTCATGTAATTCGTGGTATGAAATTCCTGGTTATCCGTTTTTCCTCCATAGGCGATATTGTACTCACCACACCGGTGGTGCGATGCCTGAAAAAACAGGTGGCTGATGCCGAAGTGCATTTTCTTACCAAGCAGGGTTTCCGGGGGATTGTGGATACCAATCCTTACATTGATAAGGTACACGTGCTGGCCGATAGTTTTGAACTGATGCTTCATGAACTGCAGACGGAGGAATACGATTACATCATCGACCTGCATCATAATCTCCGGACACTCCGGATCAAGCGGTTTCTCAAAAAAGTAAAATCAGTTTCTTTTAATAAACTCAACGTAGAGAAATTCATTCTCACCAACCTGAAGATCAACATGCTTCCGGATAAACACATTGTGGACCGGAATATGGCTACAGTTTCTTCTTTTGGGGTAACCAATGACGGCGAGGGACTGGATTATTTCATACCCGACCGGGACGTGGTGGATAACCGGGACCTTCCTACTTCCCACCTGCATGGATACATTGCAGTAGTGATTGGGGCTGCGCTGGCAACCAAAAAACTGCCCCTGCACAAATTGAAGGAAATCTGTTCTGCTATTGATCATCCATTGATATTATTGGGAGGAAAGGAAGATTATGAAGACGGGAAAGCAATTGCAGCGGTTGATGAAGTGAAGATCTACAATGCCTGTGGCAAGTTCAGTTTGAACGAATCGGCCGATCTGGTAAGGCGTTCAAAACTGGTGATCAGTCATGATACCGGCCTGATGCACATCGCAGCAGCATTGCAGAAACCGCTGGTATCCGTATGGGGAAATACGATCCCCGAATTCGGGATGTATCCCTATTACGGGAAATATTCAAAGCAGCATTTTGATGTGGTGGAAATAAAGAAACTCTGGTGCCGTCCCTGCAGCAAGATCGGCTATAAAAAATGCCCGCGGGGGCATTTCAACTGCATGGAAAAGATCGCTGTTAACGATATTATAAATCTGGTCAGCCACCGGCTACGGAAATAATAATTACAGTTGATTTGGGTTATGTTTATCCCTGTGATGAAAAAGCGTATCCTTTTTATTTTACTGCTTGGTACCTCCCAATGGTCAGTTGCCCAGTTAACCGTAACGATTGACTGGTATCATGGCAATGACAATAACCACACTGATACCATTCACTACGACATGAACCGAAAACTGGTATGGACAGATTTTAAAGGGATACCCGACCAGCATAGCGCCGCCGCTGCTATTACCGAATCGGGATTCGGTTACCGCATGGCCATGAATTCGGTAAATAACAAAGTAAACCTGGTGATTACGGTGTTTTGTTATTTCAATAAAAGGAAATCGTGGGTAAAACGGAAGATGGATACCGAGTATGCGCTAACGCATGAACAGCATCATTTTGATATTACGTACATCAATACCTGTTCCTTTATACAGAAACTGAAAGCGGCTAACTTCACGGCAGCGAATTACGCCCGGTTGGTGGATTCTATTTATGATGAATGCTATGAGTCGCTGCGTACCATGCAGGATGATTACGACGGGCAAACGTCCAACGGGCGGCTGAAAAACATCCAGGCCAGCTGGAATACAAAGATCGACCGGATGCTGAGTCTGTTATAAGTTAACAATGAGCACGGGTATTTTAAGCTCATGTCTTACGGCATTCACTGTTTCCCCATAAATAAAATCTTTCAGGCCCGAGTGACCATGGGCGCCCATTACGAGCATATCGGCATGCACCCCCCTGGTGATGCGTACAATCTCCTTCACCCGTTCTTTGTATCCCAGGAATCCTTCAGCAGTAAAACCACGGGCTTGTAATTCCATCACATACATTTTCAGTCTTTCTTTGTCTTTCCTCGATTCGTAATCGTCACTTTCCTTACCGAATAATTTTGCTGAGGGGCTTTCCACAATGTGCACCAGGAGGTAATGGGTATCCTGCTTTCCCTGCCCGATGGCATATGCAAGCAGCTTATCATCATTTTCGCTGAAGTCGAGCGCAATGGCAATTTTATTAAAGCTCGGAATCTTCAGATCCCTGAACATATTTCCTTCCGGGTGTATGCGGGGTGCGTGTGATTCTTTTCTTTTCGAAATAAAGGGGCTTACAATAATATACAGCAACAGGCTGAGGCAAAGCAGTCCGCCGGCAGTAAGCAAAACCTGTTGCCACCACGCACCATCAGAATATACGGTGCCCATTTCATTCACCAGCATTTTCAGGTTCAGGAATACGAGAACAGATGCGATTACCCAGGCGGCTACCCTGGTAAGTGGTTTGATGGCAAATTTTCCCATTGTTTTTTTATCGCTCACAAAGTGAATGAGCGGAATGATGGCGAATCCAAGCTGCAGGCTGAGGATCACCTGGCTCAGGATCAACAGTGAATCAACGTTGTTTTCTCCATAGATCACAATTACAATAAGAGCTGGTACAATGGCTACCAGCCTGGTGATCAGCCGGCGGAGCATCGGGTTGATGCGCAGGCTGAGATAGCCTTCCATGATGATTTGTCCGGCTAATGTTCCGGTAACAGTACTGCTTTGCCCCGAGGCAATGAGTGCAACGGCGAAAAGAATAGGGGCGAGGTTACCCAGGAAATGCGGAAGCAAGCGGTGTGCTTCCTTGATTTCGGCCACCTGGTTGCCTGTTTTATGAAAAACAGTGGCGGCCACCACCAGGATGGCTGCGTTTACAAAAAAAGCCAGGTTCAATGCAATGGTGGTATCCACCCGGTTGAATTTAATTGCCTGCCGGATGCCGGCGTCAGTCCGGCTGATCTTCCTTGTCTGCACCAATGCCGAATGAAGATAGAGGTTGTGCGGCATTACGGTGGCGCCAATGATGCCTATTGCAATGTATAATGCCTCATCGCTTAATTTACCGGGAATAAAGCCGGTAACCAGTTCAGACATTACCGGTTTTGCCAGAAATATCTCTATTAAAAAAGACAGGCCAATCACCCCTACGAGGCTGATGATAAACGCTTCCATTTTGCGGATGCCGAGGCGCTGCAGGTATAACAGAAGAAATGTGTCGAGCACAGTGATGGACACACCCCATACGAGTGGCAGCCCGGTAAGCAGCTGAATGCCGATGGCCATACCCAGCACTTCGGCAAGGTCGCAGGCAGCAATGGCAATTTCAGCAAGCAGATACAGGAAAAAGTTTACCAGTTTGGGATAAGTCTCCCGGTTTACCTGGGCCAGGTCTCTTCCTCTTACAATTCCCAGCCTGGCCGATAAACCCTGCAACAGCAGGGCCATCAGGTTGCTCATTAGCAGCACCCAAATGAGGGTGTATCCGAATTTACTTCCTCCGGCCAG